>DGRT01000067.1 GCA_002391105.1 Lachnospiraceae bacterium UBA4381
CTAGGCGGGAGGCGATAGTGCGGGCTTCGAAGAGGCCGATGCCTGAGCCCTTGATACCCTGGGCGTTAGAGCCACGCCAAAAGCTGCCGAATATGTATGGGATCTCATTTTCAGGAAGGGACTTGCCCTTATTCTTAACTGAAAAGTAGTAGCCTTCCTCCTGCTTGTCGATGGAAACCTTGATACCAGTGCCATCCCCGTACTTTATAGCATTTTCCATAAGCTGGGTAAGGATACGGAGGATACCAGACTTGTCTGAATTAATCATGGCATTCTGGCAGGAATCTATCTCAAGAGGGATTCTCTGAACCTCCAGCCTGTTGGAGTACTCTTCTCTAATAAAATCTTCAACCTCATTAATATAAAATGCCTGAATCTTAGGCTCGAAGTCAACCATACCAGTGGAACTTGTATTAATCATCTCTTCAACCAGGCGGTTGATGTCGCCGGCATTCTTCTCTATTTTAGCGGCAATAGCTGCATCCGACTGATTAGGCTTTCTGTCCGGCTGGTATAGTCCGGTCTCTATAGAAGAGGCATAGAGGGTTATATTTGAAACCGGAGTCTTGATGCCATGGGCTATGGTAGTTAGCATAGTCTGGCGCTCTTTCATAAGCTTGCCGATTCTTTCCTTGTCTCCCGCTATCTGGTCGCTTAGCATATTCACACCCCAGACAAACCTGCCAAAGTAGCGGTTCCTGCTTTCAGGAAGCTTCTGGGAAAGCTCATTTTTCGATATCTTCACCGCATAGTCTGACAAATCCTCGAATGGCTTAAGAATTCTGATTTGCAGATAAATAATGAAAGCGATGATAATTAAAAGCGAACCAGCGATTACGACCAAATATGTGAGATAATGCTTGTTATCATTTTCTGCATATTCAAACAAAAGCAGGCCTGATATGTTGCCGTATTCATCATATACGTATGCCACACGCTGATCCCCATAGTCACTTTCATTAGGGATTTTATCCTCAAGTGATACATATGAAATTTTATCTGGAAGGATATCGGAGCCAAACTGACTCTTGTAAGAAGACTTTTCTAAAAAGTATATTTCTTCAATCAGCTCACTAGTTAGTTCATCATCCCGTGAACTAACCTGGGCCGTAAATCTGTTTATGAAGACATTTCTCTCTTGATAAGACCGTGACCCCAACCAGCGGACATAGAAAAATAGGCCTGCTGCCAGACCCAAGTATAAAATCAGTATTAATATGTAGAGTCGTTTTATCCCTGACAAAAAGCTATCTCCTTGCTGCCGCCCAACAGACACCAATACAGCTACTTGCTCTCATTATCCGCGGCCTGATCTGGCTACTTCTCCCATCCAAAACAGTATCCAACCTTCCACACAGTGCGGATATACTGAGGATTCTTAGGGTCATCTTCCAGCTTTTCACGAAGCCAACGGATATAAACATTCATAGTAGACATCTCGCTAAAGCAGTCCGCCCCCCAAACTTCATTAAAGAGCTTCTCCTTCTTGATAACTTCCTCCGGATGCTCCATAAAATACAGGAGGATATCATACTCCTTGCCGGTGATATTAACCGGTTTTCCAGCCTTAGTTACGATGCGCTCCTTGGTATTTATGGAGATATCCTTATAAGTAACTATCTCCTTAGACCCTGTCATATCGTAGCTTCTTCTTATAAGAGCCTTGATCTTTGAAGATAGAACCGGAAACGAGAATGGCTTATCGATAAAGTCGTCTGCCCCAACCTCCAGACCCAGTATCTTGCTGGCATCGTCAGTTTTGGCGCTCATCATAAGGACCGGAAGCTTGTACTCCTTCCTTACCTCCTGCAGCATCTCATAGCCATCCATCCCAGGCAGCATAAGGTCAAGAAGCAGCATCTTAAATGTTGCTTTCTTCACATGCTCCAGGCCCTCTTCCGCACTTTCCATCCACTCAACGTCATAGCCGTCATTAGTTAAAAAGTCCCGAATCAGGGCACCAAGCTCTTTATTATCTTCTATTATAAGTACATCTTTCATAAATCTCTGTAACCGCCATTTTAGAAGATCCCCATTCAAGCCGCATCCGGCAAGGCATTAAACTACTAGTTAATATCCCCAACATCCAGAAACTCTGGCTTATTAACCACACCCTCTTTACCGGTAAATGCCACCTGAATATCCCCTGTCTCATAGTCAATAATAATAAGCTGTACTGCACTGTCATTATGAACTGTGCTAACAGAAACATCATTCACATCTTCCTGAGTTATCATATCTTTTACATCTTTAACTGAGAACTTGTCTGTGTTCTTAACCCACTCATTGTACTTCTCAAATCTTGTAAGGTTGAACTCGCTCTTGGTAAATCCGTCCTGATTCCCCTTTGAGGCAAATGAGTTAACAACGCAGAGGCTATCCTTGCTATCCCAGTGGAGGCCGTCAAGAAGCTGCGTATTCTCATCGCGAAGATTTGAGAAGCCATCTCCCTTGTCAGCCACTTCCTTCACGCAGTCTTCCGCGCAATAAGAGTGATTCTTGTCAGTAATTATAAGGTTGTGGCACCATGTGTAGTCCCCACTGTTTGAAACCATATAATTGCCCACTTCTGTAGCATCATCGAAATTTTCAAGAGCATATCTTATATCAAAAGTATAACTTTTTTTACCTTCATATACAAAAGGTTCTTTATTATTGGAGCCAACGTCTAAGATGGCAACAAAGATCCCGTCGTCATTTACAGCCGAGATAACATCCAAAAGGCCAAGCATACCTATGGTTGTAAGGGATTTTTCCCCATTTTTCATATGAGTTACGGCATTGATACTTCCCATCTGCTTCTCGCTACCAAGATTCCACTCAAGGCAGCGAAGAGTTATAGGCTGTCCCGACTCTGTCTTCTCACCCCATAGGGAAAGGGCGCTGCAGGAAGTTGGACGAAGGGCATCTGGAATAAGCTGTATAATTACGGCTTCCTCATAACTTAGCTTGCCATTTTCAACCATACCCTCTTCTCCCTGAGATACAGCTTTGGCAAATGCATCAATCTCCTCTTTATAATCTGAAGGAACAGCACTATATATAGTCTCAACTCTTTCCCACACGGCCTCTTTGCTGTATTCGTCAGTTCCATAGGCTGTCCGAACATTCTCATATATGTATGGCTCCATCATTGTTATATATTCCGGAAATGCCTCTATAATTGTCTGTCCATAGGCATTTCCCACCTGGGCGTAGGTACCATTTTCATAGTCCAATGTGATATCAAAGTAAGAAGGCATAACCTTTATTACGCAAAGACCATCCTCTGAACTGTATGTAGCGATAGCTTCTTCCACCTTGCCCTCGCTAGTATATTCCCTGGTTTCATTAGCAGAGAGGGTTTCTACAAGGCTTACCTCTCTATCTTCTTTATTATCAAGCTTTCTGTCGCTTCCACATCCTGTAAGTGATACAAATGCTATAGATAATGCTACAAAGCAGGCAGACATTTTCTTCTTATTCATTGTTGACCCTCCATATCTGTATCTTATCCATAGGCTTGAGAGCCGGGATAACTACTATTGTTACCAGAGCCACAATAAGCAGAGGAACTACTACAAAATGTATACCTCTTACCGGTACATCAAATGTATATGTGCGGATGAAGCTTACGATAGCTCTTTCTAGCAGGCTCTTTATAAGGGTTACCATGATAAGAACCGAGGCCAGGCCTGATGCGATGGATAAAA
>DGRT01000006.1 GCA_002391105.1 Lachnospiraceae bacterium UBA4381
AAACCAAAAAGTTAATGGAGGAAAAACAAATGTCAGAAACAAGAATTGGAATTGATCGAGACTTAGCAAGTCAGGGGTTAACTTCTCTTACCTCTGTAATGGAGATGCTTGAGAATGCAAAGCAGGCATACATCCCATACAGAGATAACTGCAACGAAGTATTCGGTGACGAGCTTGGTGCAGAGGTTCATGAAGCAGGAGAAAATCTTATCTTAGGACTTGACAAGATCAACGAAACAACAGATACCATCGTTAAATGGGGTAAGGATCTTTCAGATTCATATGTATCTGTTAAGGATGCATGCAAAGCAATGTTTGCAAAATTCAGGTAATTTAAAGTACTAACAATAAAAACGAAAGAGAGGAAAAACAAAATGGCATTATCATCAAGCGCAATATATATTGATACAGTAGGAGTAAATGAAACATCAACTGCAACTAACAAGATTATGGAGAGTCTCGAGCAGGGTTCTCAGGATACTTGGAAGGCTATTGAGTCTCTTGCAACAGATGCTATCTCAGGTGGGGCAGCTAACCAGCTGGGCATCACAGGAGAAGATTTCGTAAAGAATATTAAAACATTAGTGGAATATGCTTCCACATTAACATCTGCGATCAATAAGACAGGTTCTGAATACATAGCAGTTGATGAAGCTGGTACACATGCAGCTCAGGGTAACGCCTAAGCATAAATAGTTTTGAGCTTTTATACTGTCTGCGTCTAAATGGCGCAGACAGTTAATTTAATAATGACCAATGATTGGGAGGAAAAAGCAATGGCTGTTTGTAGGTGCGCTGAAAAGGATATGTGCCAAAGAGACTTGACCCGCTTGTCAAAGGCAAGTGGATTTACAGGTGATGCAGCAAGTGATGATTCAGAAATGAATAATAATCTAAATGATGGAAAAGGAAACGTTCCTTCATCATTTACTTCAGATAAAGAGGGTGATCTGTTAAGCTCAGTGGATGATGTCCATAATGAAATGACAGACAAAATATCAGGATGCAGTTCAGAAATATCAGAAGCAGTAAGCAGAGTACAATCTGCATATAGAGCATATTGCTTTGAAGATGCTATATATCATGCAGAAGAGGCATTAAAAGGACATTAAAATTCCCAAATACTAACGAGGAGAAACGGTCATGAAAAATAGAATATTCATGCTTGTGCCACAAGTATTTAATATAGCTGATAAATTAGGTATTTATAGCGATGATCAGACCAATATGATAGAAGAATACTATCTTACATCTATGAAGATGGTAGCAGATATGGAAGGAGCGTCAAAAGATAGTCTTGAGGCAGCTGCCAACCAGATCAAAGAAGAATCATTTGATGCTATAGGAAGATTGGCTGGTTTTAATCTGGTATATCATCTTACAGGAAAAAACAGATTAAGTATAGATCAAGAAGGCGCAGAAACAGCACTTCCCGCAGCAGGAGTTGTTGCCGGAGCAGCGGCTGGAGCTGCAGCAGCTGCCGCTGCCAGTGGAGCGTCAGAAACAACAAGTGATAATAATGGTAATTCTGCATCTGGTGATTATAACGAAATGTATGATACTCTTTCTGATGATCAGAAGCAGTTTTTAGATAATATTGATAAGCTTGATTATTCCGAAGAAAAGAAAGAAGGAATGAGATATGCAGCAGCATGTTTAATGGCTCAAGGATATGAAAAGGAATTTGTTGCTGGTGTATTAGCTAATATAGCTTGTGAAGGTGAACCAGGTCGTTTTGAAAGTTCAGCTTATATATCACATCCAGAAAAAGAGCCGGCATATTTAAAGGCTTTAGATGAACATCATAATTATAGAGATACAATGTCAGGCAGATCTGTTTCTGAAGTTGGCATTGCTGAAACCAGAGCTTATCTTGATGAGATCAATGCTCATGATAATGAGTATGATACAACATACTATGTATATGATGAGGATTCAGGACAATATGTTGCAAAAAGTACAAAACCAGATCTTCGTTTTGGTATAGGAATGGCACAGTGGACTGATGATGGAAGAGCAGGTAGCTTAATAGATCTTTATGATCAGATGTGTGATACAAATCATCCGTCAACTTCAGAGTGTGCTAGAGTAGAAGGTACTTATATGGCATATGAACTTACAGGACACGATGGAGTACCTGATCATTCAAGTGTATATCAAGAATGGAAAGCAGCATATGATAAAGGACAGGCATCTGTATATGAGGCAGGATATAATGTATGTGCAAACTACGAAATCCCCAAAGATACAGCAACTGCTTCAACAAACAGAGGAAATATTGCTGTAGATATATATAACACTTTGACTAGCTAATGAAAGGACAATCATGAAAAAAAGAATCATATCAGTAATGTTAGGTGCAATGATATTATGTGCTGGATGTGGCGCGGCTATCAATATTGAAGAAGATGAAATAACGTCTGAAGATAAAGTAGAAGAATTTGAAGATGCCAAAAGTGAATCTTCAAATGAAGTTGCTACTATTTCTTCTGAAGAATCAAGTGTTGATACTTCAGAAGAAATAGATATCACTGATGAAGAAGATGATACAACCAAAGATACTGATACAAGTAAGGATGAAGATGATAGTACAAATGATGTATCTAGATATGAATCCTTTGTGTCAAATACTGAAGAAGTATTTTTTGATGAGTCAGGTAGTGATATCCTACCATATAGTTTGCAGAGAAATTTTGATCTTTCCAAGGGATACACAATTGATGAAATTGTAGAAGCATCATTGGATTCTTATACAAGCTATGATGATAGTAAGGACGATCCAAGTTTTGAAACAAAGTATATTGATTGTGGTAATGATGGTATTGACGAACTTCTTGTAGATATTCGTTTTCCTGGAATGGAAACTGCTGATTACACGGATTACGAAGAGAAATATGTTGATCGTTGGGTTATCAAAGAAATAGATGATAAGCTCATCGTTAAATATGTTGGAGCTTTAAGACATGAGAGCTACACCATTATAAACGATTATGGATATATCAAAAATGAGGTGATGGGAGCATATAACGGTGTCCTTTCAGAAAGCTATGGCTACTTGGATGCTGATGCAAATTGGGTTCTCTACTATAAGTATAATTATTATCTTGACATGGATGATTACGTAAGAGAAAAAGGTAATTACGGATATGATTTGGACTGCTCTTCAGATGGCTGGAGCAATATGCAGGTTGAAGAGTATATATTCGATGATGAAGCAAGAATTACTGATTCTAAGGATAGCGGCTTTATAACATATTATAAATATGATAGTGACGGAAGAATTGAAGATGACTCAATTTATGAAGACTCATCTATATACAAGAAGACGTTTGATGATGTAGATGTTAACATCTGTCCTTATAGCGAAGTAGAAAAGCGTCTTGAAGAGCGAAGAGAAGAAATTGGATTATCTGAAGATGTCATGGGATAAGTTAAAAGAGTAGGATTACTTAACTGCTTCTTCTGTATATATCGAAGAAGAAGTTAAGTAATATACAGAAAAAGATATAATTGGGAGATAATACATAAATTATGAACAGAACAAAATGGGATCTCAATCAACTTAAAGAAGTACAGAAACAACAGGAAGTGG
>DGRT01000153.1:0-1313 GCA_002391105.1 Lachnospiraceae bacterium UBA4381
CAGCTTCCTTCTTAACAGGCTCTGCTTTCTTTGCAGCTTCCTTCTTAGCTGGCTCTGCTTTCTTTGCAGCAGCTTTCTTAACTGGCTCTGCCTTCTTAGCAACTTCCTTCTTCTCTACCTTAACTACTTCCTTCTTCTCAGCAGCTTTAGCTTCTGCCTTTACCTTTGCATCTGCTTCCTTAGCAGCAGCAGCCTTCTCTGCGAGATTCTGAACATTTGTCTTCTTGATTGCCATTTCATTATCCTCCATTAAAATGTAATAACAATAACTACTACCCTGGATGCAATAATTATTTATGCCTTTCTTTTTACGGTTGATAATTTTATAGCTTTTATAGCAATATTTCAAGTTATTTAAAAATTTTCTCCATATCGCACAACCAAAAAGTTAAGTCATTATTTCTTTTATGAAATATTCACATAAAAACAGCGCGTTGCAAGCCTCAGCGTCGTTAGTAGCAATATACTACTATCATGACGGATTGTGCCTTCATTGCTCCATCTATTACCAGTTATCAGTTCTTAGATAATCCGATAATTACATTTTATTCATGTAGTCAGATGCTTCTCTTCTGATATCATAAAACACCTTTTAACACTACTGACTATTATAATAATCTATACCTCTGCTTGGATTAAAATATGTTCTTAGATATCCATCTTTGGAGACAATGACAAACTCATTAGTTTCTTCTATGTAATATACGTCGTCACCATCCTCTTTTTCTGTCTTATGCAGAGCGTCCGGATTATTAACAACCCTTGATGCCGCCGCCTCATATTCCTCAGCATTATCAAATCCCATTTCTATCCCATGCTTCTCATAATGTTCCTTTAATTTTTTGTTAGTTCTAAAATAATACTTAGTATCTGAGGAGCTGTCATAATCCGGATCATTTGAATTATTATAATCATCCTCATCTTCCGGATGATCATATGTTGTTCCATCAGATGAAGCTATAGCCTCTTTATCATTATCAGATGATACCATATCAACTTTAACATCGACTAATGATTCTTTGTTATCCTTCTTATCATCTGATGGATATACATCTTCTTTTTCATCTTCTGATACATCTTCATTTTTGTTTTGTGATAAGGACGTATCCTCCCGATCTTTTGTTCCGGACACTTCCTCTGTTGTGACTATTTCCACACCAGCTCCGGTGGTACTTTCTGTTGTCACAACCAGCACATCGGATGAGGAATCATTCTGATTATTTCCGAATACTCCTCCGATCAAAACTATTATAATTAGTGCAAGTATAGCTATACCAGCTATTGCTATATATTTTTTATTCATACCAAGTACC
>DGRT01000153.1:1415-3229 GCA_002391105.1 Lachnospiraceae bacterium UBA4381
ACCCCTACAAACAACTCCAGCTCATCATATTTTTTCCAGATATTCCTGCCATCCGATAGTAACACAGCTTTCACTATTCACTTTTACTATCTGTTGGAGATGCAGTTTCCGCTTCAGAATCCTTCCTATTTTCTGTTACATTCTTATCTTCATTTTGAGAGGAAGCCTCTCCTGTTTTAGACTCCGAAGCACCATCAGAGTCACTTTCTTTATTTTCAGTATTTTCTATATTCTCTTTATCCTCTGCTGAATTACCGCTAATACCTTCCGTACCTTCCCGGGAATCATCTGGATTCTCATTTATACTATCTATGCTATCTGTGCCATCACCTGAACCGTTATTATCCCCCTCCTGATTCACAGCATCATCACCTTCAAATTCGTCAATGATTATATCATTAGCCGTAACAGTATAAGGAAAATTGAAGTTCACAGCGCCAATCAGATTTGCACCCTCACTATAAGTCATCTCAATATTTGCATTCGGATAATCCGTAAAATATATATCACACACAGTTACCGGTTTCCCTGAAATCTCATAAGTATTATAGATATTTCCGACCAGCTCCATATCATAATAATCCGAAAGACCCTGTATCATCTCCGTGGAATATCCATACATCATTACTCCGATCAGATTATTTGACAGAAGACTGGAATTGGATACCATCGATAATATCTTTCCTGTTTCATCATCTACAAACACCTCTATATTTCCCGAAGGCTCTATATATTCCACAAGCCAGACCAGGAACATTTCCTTGGTGTCAGGCTTTATCATAAGATACGACTGAGTATAATACTCACTTGAACTGAATATCTTCGACTGGATATCCCTTGCATCCATTTCAGCAAGCTCTGCATACTTATCGATAAAGGCTTCTCTTACCCCCTGTACTCCCGCCAGCGCTGCCTCATCAGCAGTAAGCTTGGCTCGTATAGATGTACTTGTAACCTCCCTGTTATCTATATAAATAAATGAGCTTTTTTGAAGCATATCACTTATGATACTTATTTTTTCAGCAAATGTAGTTTCTGTTTCATCTATACTTACAGGCTCACTCTTATAATGAATACCATAGTTCGTAAGCCTCAAATTCTCATATGCATATACAAGATAAGGGAAAAAATAAGCAACAAAAAGTGACGTAAAAAGCAGGAAACCAGCTACACTGTATTTGATCAGCTTTCTTCGTCTTATATTCTCAGGAAGGTATCTGAGATCAACCGGCTTTAGTTCATCCTCTGGTTTCATCCGCAGCACCTCCTCTAAGTATTACTGTTACAACTGTACCCACACCGGGTTCACTTGTTATGTCTATATCTCCGTTATGAAGTTCAACTATCTTGGCTACGAGCGCAAGCCCCAGACCTGCTCCTCCCTGCTGTCTGGAACGTGCCTTATCTACTCTGTAAAATGCTTCTGTTACATGTTCTATAGCTTCTTTCGGCATTCCTTTTCCGTTATCTGTTATGGAAAGAACCACGCCACCTTCGCCAAACTTCTGATCAACCCTTATATTGCCTTTTCCTTCCATGGCTTTACGGGCATTATCTATAAGATTTATAAGAAGTGTTTTCACCAGGTCACTTTCCAGATATGCCGTTCCCTCTTCCGTCCGGCAAATGATCTTGATATCCTGCTCGCTGAGTGTAGGTGTAAGATGTGTAACAACATCCTCGACTATATCCTTAGGACTTACCTTCTTCAGATCCAGCTTCTCTTTATCGGCAACAAATATCTGGAGTAATTTGAGAGACATATTTTCCAGACGTTTCGCCTCTGAATAAATATAGTTCAGAGCATCTTCCTT
>DGRT01000121.1 GCA_002391105.1 Lachnospiraceae bacterium UBA4381
GGGATAAGAAGCATGCATTTTATTATAATCAGAAGATCAATACCATGCGAGCCAGCGGGTACATGAAGTATAATGGCAAGGTATATGAGTTCAATCCTAAAACTGATTTTGGAACACTTGATTGGGGACGTGGAGTATGGACTTATGATAATACATGGTTCTGGGGTTCGGGAAATGCAGATATAGATGGCAACAGCTTCGGTTTTAACATAGGCTATGGCTTCGGAAATACAAAAGCTGCTACGGAAAATGTAATATTCTATAATGGAAAGGTTCATAAACTGGATGATGTTGAGTTTCATATTCCGGAAAATGATTATATGAAACCCTGGACATTTACCTCATCAGATGGAAGATTTGAAATGTCTTTTATTCCTGTACTTGACAGGGCGGCGTGTCTCGATTACAAAGTCATAGTTTCTGATCAGCATCAGGTATTTGGAAGAATGACAGGAAAAGCAGTTTTAGATGATGGAACGGTAATAGAAGTAAAGGATATGATGTGCTTTGCGGAGAAGGTTCATAATAAATATTAATTCCAAAAGACTTAAGTAAAAGATTTGTAATATAAAACGAATATTAACCTCTGTTCGAGAGAGTATGGTTTTGGCTGTATTGCTCGTGTGACTCTTTTTTCTAATGCGTAGGCGATGTGGAGCATTCACCGGGCAGCAGAGGTTAATTATATAAATCTTATAAAATGGACACTATGTCACATGATTATATAACTACAGGATAGGAAAGTTTAGATGGGATATAATTTATTTAATATAAAAGAAGTTTCAGGTGCGTTTAACAAAAAATTAGATGATTTCAGGGCGTCGCTGGGTGATGCAATAAGTAAAGGCACTAACATACCATTTGCAGATAGCGATATCTCATACGTTCTAAAGCTGCAAAATGACAGGCTCCGCAGAAAGCGTGTCGACATTGATTATAGTATCTACAAGCGTGATGAAAATAATAGGAAATACATCGTTGCCAGCGATTGGCAGGATGCACATTATCACAGCTCCGTATGCTTCAACTCCTGCGGAGTGAAGAGGATTGTGAGGCGGGACGGAAAGACATCATATCGTGACGACAGAAGATCTGTTCTCTATGGCACGATCACTGACGTGATGAACGGAATACATCCGGAAAATGATCCATATAGCTGCCCCAATTGTGGCTCGGTTTCTACAGTTGCCGGCCTGCAGAATGGCTGCTCGTACTGCGGCACAAGATTTAAAATGGATGAGCTCTTTCCGAAGATTACTTCATATTATTTCCTGGAAGATGCCGGCATGACTACAAGGGAATTCAAGGGCGACTTTTTCAAGCTATATCCATTTGTTGTTCTAGGCATGTACATTTTAGGGTGCATCGTCAGGAGTGACGTGTATCTGCCCTGGAACCTTGTTAAAAATGTACCGATGCTGATAGGTGCTATTATCGGCTTTGGTTTAGGTGGTTTACCCGCTGCTTATATAGTATATGTATATCTTCTGTTTATGAAGGCGATTGTGAAGACTATTGCGGCATTTGGTAAAATGGGTACGGCCGGCTCTAGAAGATTGTTCGAGAGCAGAATGAAGAAAGTAAGTCCTGAGTTTTCATTTGAATACTTTACAAGCAAGGCGCTGTCTCTGATTAAGACGTCGGTCTATTCGGAGGATGAGAGCGAGTTCATGTTCTATGATGGCGGGCCGCTCGATCCGAAAATGAAGGACATTATTGATCTCAACTATGGCGGTGCGCTGGGTGTTAAAAGTTTTGTCGATGAAGGAAACTACGTGAAGGTTGTGACGAAGGCTTACTTCGACGTCCTCTACGCAAATGATAGTAAGGTTTTTTACAAGTCGCAGATTTTCAGCGCGACATTTAGGCGCCGCACCGACATTCCCGTGAACCTCAACTTTTCAATGACCAGAATTGCATGCCCGTCCTGCGGCGCAAGCTTTGATGCGACGAAGATCAAGAATTGTCCTTACTGCGGCAACCAGTACGACGGCACCTCCGACGACTGGGTGCTGGTCGAGCTGAAATACAACTAGTTGAAACATACCTGGGGGGAGATGTGACAAATCCTCTCAGAGAGAAATTGTCACATAAAATCGTACTTTTGGGAAGGAGAAGTGGCTCCTCCCACCTGCTAAAGCAAGTGGGTTTCCGCCGCTAAGCATTTATATGAATCGATTTTACAAGCTGACCTTATTTTTGCTTTTAGCAATATTCATAATAAATATAAGCGCATCGGATGTTCATGCTGATATGGGGCCTAAGCCATCCATCACTATTCATGTGGAGAATGGACCTTCAGAATATTACCTCGCGCTTCTTTGCAGTCCGAGAGGAATTACTGGCACGAATAGTGATCTGAAATTGGAAAATGTTAATGAAGTCACAGTCCAGAATTATCTGAAGGATTTTTTTTATGATGAATGGGTATTTTCTGAGAGCCCGGTGGGAGATAATATAATATCGTCCCGGGATACAACCGAGTTTTATTTTGGTTACATGGTTCCGGATGATTTCAAAGTTATAATTATTTCTACAGATGGAACGGTATATCTGAGTGACCACATTAATCCAGAGGAATTTAATGCAGATATAACATACGACGTTGCTACAGGAAAGCTTACAGAGACTATTGAAGACAGGACACTCAGACATAGCATTTACGTTGTTGTATGTTATCTTCTTACGCTTGCTATGGAACTTGTTGTTTTATTACTCTTTAAGTATCCATTTAATAAGAGAAATCTATTCTGTTTCCTTCTTATCAATACGATCACCAATATACCATTTAGCATATTTCTGATTAATCAGAGAGCAAGCATTCCGATGATTTTAATTTGGCTTTTCCTCGAGATTATTATAATGCTGCTCGAAGGCGTCTTCTACCTTATAACCTTGAGAGATGCTGAGGGCAGACGGAGGAAACTGAAGAGCTTTTTATATGGAGTAGTTGCGAACATTGTCAGCGCAACCCTTGGAGCAATAATACTTTTCTTCTATGGACTTATATTTCATTAAAAGAGTTTTTAAGTGAAATTATCAGCCTCATTCGCTTGTTAAGAATAGCATATTTTTGTATAATAAATCTGTATTCTGTATTGTATAAGGCGAGTTACATTTTAAAAAAAGGAGGTATTAAAAATGGGTGTTAACAGGTTTGTGTTAAATGGAATTTCTTATCATGGTCACGGCGCTATTAATGAGATTCCCGGGATTGTTAAGTCAAAGGGGTTCAAGAAGGCTTTCGTTGCATCTGACCCTGATCTTATTAAGTTTGGTGTTACCGCAAAGGTTACCGACCTTCTTGAACAAAATGGAATTGAGTACGAGATTTATTCAGATATTAAGCCCAATCCGACTATTGAAAATGTACAGAAGGGCGTTGAAGCATATAATGCATCCGGCGCTGATTTCATGATAACAATAGGTGGCGGTTCATCTATGGATACAGGAAAGGGAATTGGTATTATTGTAAATAATCCTGAGTACGCAGATGTTCGTTCTCTTGAGGGAGTTGCTCCTACTAAGAACCGTACAGTATTTACAATTGCAGTTCCTACAACAGGTGGAACCGGTGCAGAGTCAACGATCAATTATGTTATAACTGATGTTGAGAAGAAGCGTAAGTTTGTATGCGTAGACCCTAACGATATTCCTGATATCGCAGTTGTTGATCCGGATATGATGTCAACAATGCCTAAGTCACTTTCTGCAGCAACAGGAATGGACGCACTTACACATGCTATAGAAGGCTATACTACAGCAGCTGCATGGGAGCTTTCAGACTGCCTTAACCTTGAGGCTATTAAGCTCATCGCAGCGAATCTTCGAAAAGCAGTAGAAAATGATCCGGAAGGCCGTGAGGGAATGGCTCTTGCTCAGTATGTAACAGCAATGGCTTATTCAAATGTTGGTCTTGGTATAGCTCATTCAATGGCTCATACACTTGGTGCTGTTTATGATACACCTCATGGAGTTGCCTGTGCTATGATGCTTCCGATAGTAATGGAGTTCAATGCTGAGGCAACAGGTGAGAAGTTTAAGTATATTGCAGAAGCATTTGGCATTGATACAAAGGATATGGATCAGGCTGCATATCGTAAGGCAGCTATAGATGCTGTAAGACAGCTGTCAGTTGATGTAGGAATACCTACAAAGCTTGATAAGCTTAAGGAAGAAGATCTTGATTTCTTATGTGAATCAGCAGCAGCTGATGCGTGCGCACCTGGAAATCCCAGACCTGCAAGCCTTGAAGAATTCAGAGAAATGTTTAAGAAACTGATGTGACAAATCTTCTCAGAGAGAAATTGTCACATAATATAAAGAGGAGAAGGTGGTTATGGAAGATAACAAAAATGAATTCAAACCTTACGTTCCGGCGGAGAAGGTTACACCTGAATTTACGGTAACATCTATCGTAATGGGTATTATTCTGGCGGTAGTTTTCGGAGCAGCAAATGCTTATCTGGGACTTAGGGTTGGAATGACAGTTTCAGCATCTATACCTGCGGCTGTTATATCAATGGGTGTTATACGAGTCCTGATGAGAAAGGATTCTATTCTTGAAAGTAATATGGTTCAGACTATTGGTTCTGCCGGTGAGTCACTGGCAGCAGGAGCAATCTTTACGATGCCTGTTCTTTTTCTCTGGGCAAAGGAAGGCGTTGCTGACAGACCAAGTCTTATTACTATCACACTGATCGCATTAGTAGGTGGTGTCCTTGGTACTCTTTTCATGATACCCCTCAGAAATGCACTTATTGTAAAAGAGCATGGTGTTATTCCTTATCCTGAAGGAACAGCATGTGCTGAGGTTCTTCTTGCAGGTGAAGAGGGCGGAACAAGTGCCAAGTCTGTATTTATAGGTATGGGCCTTGCCAGTCTTTTCAAGTTCCTTGTTGATGGTATCAAGGTAATCCCTGGAGTTATAACAGCTAATATCAAGTCACTTAAGACTGAACTTTCTGCTGAGGTTTATCCGGCGCTTATCGGTGTTGGTTATATATGTGGTCCTAAGATTTCATCATATATGCTTGCCGGTGGTCTGCTCGGCTGGTTTGTATTTATACCTGCTATAGCTACATTTGGCGCAGATACAATCCTTTATCCCGGCACAGATACAATCGGCAATTTATATCTGGAAAATGGAGCTAGCGTGCTCTGGAGTTATTACATAAGATACATCGGTGCTGGAATGGTAGCTGCTGGTGGTATTATCAGTCTTATCAAATCCATGCCGCTTATTATTTCGACCTTCAAGGATGCTATGAAGGGAATGAAGGGTTCCGGTGAAGCAGGCACTCTTCGTACTGAGAATGATATAAATATGAAGGTAGTCATCTTCGGAGTTTTAGCAATAATTCTTCTGATATGGCTTCTGCCTCAGATCACGGTTACACTTATCGGAGCTATTCTTATAGCATTATTCGGTTTCTTCTTTGGTGCAGTTTCTTCAAGAATGGTTGGACTTGTAGGAAGTAGTAATAACCCTGTTTCAGGAATGTCAATTGCAACACTGCTTTTTGCTACATTTATCCTTAAGATTACAGGTCAGACCGGATCTGCAGGAATGGTTGGTGCTATTTCAATAGGTTCTATTATATGTATCGTAACAGCGATGGCTGGTGATACATCGCAGGATCTTAAGACAGGTTTCCTCCTTGGTGCAACTCCTAAGAAGCAGCAGATTGGTGAGATAATTGGTGCTATAGTTTCAGCATTTGCCATTGGTGGTGTTCTTATACTTCTTGATAAGGCATGGGGCTTTGGAACCACGGAGCTCGCTGCTCCGCAGGCATCACTTATGAAGATGATTGTTGAAGGTGTTATGAATGGAAATCTTCCATGGGCACTTGTATTTATTGGTGTATTTTCAGCTGTTGTTGTAGAGATACTTGGAATTCCGGTTCTTCCGGTTGCGATAGGTCTTTATCTTCCTCTCGAACTCAGCACGACTATTATGATAGGTGGTATCATCAGATGGTTTGCTGATAAGAAAACTAAGTCTAAGAATGATGAAGCCGGTTCGGGCGTTCTGTTCTGCTCAGGCATGATAGCAGGAGAAGGTATTGTAGGTATTATTTTAGCTATACTTGCTGTTGTCGGAATTGAAGAGAAGATTGATCTGTCAGGTGCTGTTAATCTTGGTACAGTCGGTGGAATTATTCTTCTTGCTATAATGGTTGGCTGTGTTGCTTTCTTTGCTATAAAGAATAAGGCAGAGGGTGATAAGGCTGGTGAGAAGAAATAAGGAAAGTACAAGGAAATAATGGCAAAGAATAAAAACGAGGCTCAGGATAATTATCTTGATTATGTACCTGTCATTTTGGATAAGCATAAGTGGGAATCCGATGATGAGGGAAATGTTACTATATTTATTGAAAATAAAGGAATTTTTAACAGTCTGGCCCAGAAGCTTATGAAGAAGCCCAAGGTTTCTCAGATACATCTGGAAAAGTTTGGAAGCTTTATATTTCCGCTTATCGACGGAAAGTCTTCAATATATGAGATTGGTCAGAAGGTAGGGGCTCACTTCGGGGATGATGCTGAGCCCCTATATCCCCGACTGACTAAGTATATAAAGATGCTTAATGATTATGGATTAATCGAAGTAAAACCCGGGAGAAAGAATTAGTACTCTCGGGGAATTTTATTAATTATTTAGGATGTTAAGATGAAAGAGGAGTTTTCAAGAACGCAGCTTCTATATGGTGCGGCTGCAATGGAACAGCTTTCCTCATGCCGTGTAGCGGTATTTGGGGTTGGCGGCGTAGGTGGATATGTTGTAGAGGCTCTTGTCCGTTCGGGGATAGGAGCTCTTGATCTTATTGATTTGAACTATTTGAGCGTGCCATGGAGCGGCATAGGGCAGAAAAGAGAGGTATGTGATGGTTACAGTTTTATGTTATGGAGATTCTAATACGTATGGTTATGTTCCGGAGACAGGAATGAGATATCCGAGAAATGTGAGGTATCCTGGCAAGCTTCAGGAATTACTAGGCGACAGTTTTCAGGTGATTGAGGAGGGCTGCAACGGTCGAACTACAATCCATGACGATCCTGAGGATGGTTGGAAAAATGGACTTGATTACCTTAAACCTTGTCTTAACTCGCATAAGCCTGTTAATATAGTGATATTAATGCTTGGGAGTAATGATCTCAAGGCGACATTTGATCTGACTGCTGAGGAAATCGCCGATGGAGCGGGAGAACTGGTCAGCGTGATCCGCTCGTTCACGGAGGAAAAACAGGGCTTTATTCCTGAGATAATTCTTGTATCTCCACCGGAGCTTGGGGCGGGAATAAAGAATTCCCCGTTTTATGGTGCATTTGAAGAAAGTGCTGTTGAGGAGTCTAAGAAGTTTCCAGAGTTTTATAAGGCTGTGGCTGATAAGTATGGATGTGTTTTTTTCAACGCGGCAGAGTATATCTATCCTTCAGAAGTTGATTCGTTGCACCTGACTGTCGAAGGACATCGGATACTGGCGGAAAAACTGAGTGAGGTGGTGAAAAAAATGGTTGAAGAAAAAGGGGCAGACTGGGAGCTGGAGCTTGAAATGAAAGGTGCAGACTGGGAGTTGGCATTGGTGTAGGCGTCGGGAAGCCTGAGATGTCAGAAAGGGGTATGAGAATGAGACTTTGTATTGCATTATCTCCATGCAGAGCTTGAGGAGTCTGTGTGGAGGATATCCGTAGAAAAAACGGAAATATAATCCTCAGGCTTTGCTCTTAGACTAGTTTAAGTACAAAAAAGGAGCAAAGAAAAAATGAATAATGAGATAAGAAATAATAATATTTCAAAAAATGGACTAAAGAATTTTTATATTCTTTGGAGTACGCAGAGCTTGTCGCAGCTGGGAAGTGCGATTACTGCATTTGCACTAACACTATGGCTCTATGAGAAGACAGGTTCAGCACTTAATACAGCGGCGCTTAGAGTTTTTACATATGCGCCTTATGTCATAATGAGTATATTTGCAGGAGCACTTACAGACAAGTTCGATAAGAAGAGGACTATGCTGATATGTGACCTTCTGGCGGCGCTTACTACAGTCACAGTGTTCGTGCTATATAGGACAGATACATTGGCAGTATGGCATCTATATCTGATAAATGCTGTGTCAGGGCTAATGAATACTGTTCAGCAGCCTGCGTCAGAAGTGGCTTATACGATGGTGATTCCGAAGGATTATTATCAGAAGACCAGTGGTCTGCAGCAGCTATCGAGATCTCTTGTGACAATAGGAAATCCGCTGATTGCAGCTGCGGTTTATGGACTTGCAGGATTAGATGCGGCAATAATGATAGATCTTATATCATTTGCAGTAGCATTTATAGCACTTGCATGTTTCATAAATATTCCTGAAGTGCCTGAGAAGGAGGCAAATGAGGGAAGTGTCCTTAGTCTTGCTAAGGAAGGACTGGTGTACTTAAAAGATAATCCGTTGATCCTGTATATAATCCTATTCCTGGCGGGAGTAAATTTTATAGCTTCAGCTTTTGATGCCGTTCTTCCTGCATTTATCATTCCAAATCCCAGAGGCGGCAATTCCATTTATGGTATAGTAACGTCCTTTTCGGGAATTGCTATGGTAGGCGGAAGTCTTATAGCTATGGCTATGCCAAAGCCAAAGAACAGGGTAAGGGTTATATATGCATCAATGCTTTTCTCACTTGGAACAGAAAACTTCCTGCTGGCGTTTTCCAGAAGTCCGATTCTTTGGTGTATAGCAGAGATAATCGGGTGGATATTTGTTCCAGTAATGAGTACAAATCAGACTGTTATTATGAGAAATTCAATCCCTGAAAGATTACAGGGAAGAGTATATGCCTGCAGAAATACATTGCAGTTCTTCACTATTCCTATTGGACTCCTCTTTGGCGGAGTTATGGTAGATGAAGTATGTGAGCCGATTATGAAAAATTCTGGTGAAACTCTTCAGTTTCTTTTCGGAAGTGGAAAGGGCTCAGGGGCAGCACTGATGCTATTCATTCTTGGAGTACTTGGAACTATAATGTGTCTCATTTTCGGGCAAATATTGAGCAAGTATGCAAAGGCTAAGAAGCTTGAGAGTGGAAAATAATAGTATTTTTTTGAAATAGGGTGTCTTCACGGCACTCTATTTTTTGTGTAATTATGTGGCTTCGTATGGTAGACTATAAAATGTAGTTTTCAAATGGATGAGTTGGCTGTGGGAAACAAATAAATATTGATTTACTACCCAAAAAATGATAATTTTTAGGTAGTAAATCAAATGCGAGGTAGTAAATATGAGAAGGTATGATTATACATTTCTTATAAATCAAATCCCAGGAAATATAGTTGGAT
>DGRT01000142.1 GCA_002391105.1 Lachnospiraceae bacterium UBA4381
ACTGATTCGTAATCAGTAGGTCGTCGGTTCAAGTCCGATCGGGAGCTTTTTTTATTTTCATATAAAAACAGCTAAGTGCCGGAATATATTTCAGGCATTTAGCTGTTTTAAGTTTTATTTATTCCCAGGGTTTTTTATTATCAGACTGCTCTGTAGCTGAGCTGTCCTCACTTTCATAACCTGCAGCGTCATCAGATGAATATGCCTCTGAATCGTCATCCGGGTAATCATCTCCTGAAAACTCCGGCTTAGAATAATCATTTCCCGAAAACTCATTTGAAACTGTTTCTGAGACTGTTTCTGAAGCATTTTCTAAAACTGTTTCTTCTGAAGCTACTGCACCTAAGTCCTGCACAGAGTCAGCGCCTGTTGTACTTCCAATATCTGATACAGCACCGATATTTGATACAACACCATTATTTGATGCAGCACCATTATTTGATACAGCACCATTATTTGATACAGGGCTGACATCATATGTATCTGCTTCTACAGCACTTTGTCCCGCATAAGCTTCTGCCTTATTAGTATTACCAGAACCTTCTTCTGATTCTGTGCGATCACCAAAGCTGTTTAATGTACTGTCATTTGTACCATTATCAGCATACACATCAGGTCTCAATACATATTCATCACTGGTATATACCTTATGCTTATCCTTTTTCTTCTTTTTTTCCTTTGAAGCCTTGTCCTTATTAGCTTTCTTGGAAAGCTCTTTATCTGTTACCAATCCGGCATCTGATGACGGCTTAGACTTCTTGGCCTTTACCTTTTTCTCGCTTCTGACATATGCCTCAGCCGGTTCATCTATACCGAATCTTGAGATACTGTATTTACCGGTAAGATCCTCTGCAGTAAGAGATACTCCCTTTTCAATAACAGGCATTACTCCTCCGGTAACCTGATCGAATATACTCATGAACTCCTTACCGGTTATAGATTCATGGTCTATAAGATATCCGGCAATAGCATCCAGTATCTTAAGATTATCCCGAAGTATCTTATATGCTCTTGCATAGGCATTATTCAGGATCATCCTTACTTCTTCATCAATCATGGTTGCAGTTTCATCCGAACAGGTCTGCATAGACCTTCTGTCCAGATATTCACCTGTAATATCCTCAAGCTGAACCATACCAAAACGCTCTGACATACCATACATGGTAACCATAGCTCTGGCTTCCTTTGTTGCCTGCTCGATATCATTTGACGCTCCCGATGTTACGGAAGGAAATCTCAGCGCCTCAGCCGCACGTCCGCCCATGGTAATAACTATATGGGCTTCCATCTCAGCCTTTGTCTCCAGATACTTCTCTTCTTCAGGTGTCTGCCATACATAACCCAGAGCACCCATAGTTCTGGGAACTATAGTTATCTTCTGAACCGGCATGGTATTCTTCTGAAGCATTGTAAGAAGTGCATGTCCTGCCTCATGGTAGGCAACTATACTCTTTTCCTCTTTTGAAAGGATACGGTCCTTCTTCTCCTTACCTGCAAATACGACCTCTACAGATTCTATAAGATCCTGCTGGGAAACGAATCTTCTTCCCTTTCTTACAGCCGTAAGAGCAGCCTCGTTGATAATATTCTCCAGATCAGCACCTACAGAACCGCTGGTTACATTTGCAAGCTCATGAAGATCTACGGTTTCATCCAGCTTGACATTCTTGGAATGAACCTTAAGTATATCCTCTCTGCCCTTCTGATCAGGTCTCTCAACTATAACTCGTCTGTCAAATCTTCCCGGACGCAGAAGTGCCTTATCCAAAACCTCAGGTCTGTTGGTTGCTGCCAGAATAATGATTCCCTTTGCTGAATCAAAGCCGTCCATCTCAGCCAGAAGCTGGTTAAGAGTCTGCTCACGTTCAGAATCACCACCCATATGACGAGTATCACGGCTTCTGCCTATGGCATCTATCTCATCTATGAAAATGATACATGGAGCCTTTGCATTTGCCTGCTTAAACAGGTCTCTTACACGGGAAGCACCGACACCAACATACATCTCTACAAACTCGGAACCCGACATAGAGAAAAATGGTACGCCGGCTTCACCTGCAACTGCCTTGGCAAGAAGCGTCTTACCGGTTCCCGGAGGTCCTACCAGAAGCGCACCCTTTGGAAGTCTGGCACCGATTTCAATGTATTTACCGGGATTCTTCAGGAAGTCAACCATCTCAGTAAGAGACTCCTTTGCCTCCTCTTCACCGGCAACATCCTTGAAGGTAACACCTGTATTCTTCTTCATGTCGAACATTCGCGCATTAGATTTGCCGACATTCATTATTCCGCCCGAACCATTGGTGATACGTCTCATGATGAGCATGGTTATAAAATAGAACAGACCTATCATTATGACATAATAAAGAACCTGACCTAAGATGGCATTTCCGCCTTCATTTATAGCAGTAAACTTTACATCTGCCTCTTCCAGACGATCAATCAGTCTGTAATCATCGGTACGGTAAACAAAGTAAGTTACATTTTCTGTTGCTTTTTCATTGTCATCAGGAGAAAACTTGATCTTATTCTCATAGATTTCCACATCCTTGACATTTCCAGCCTCAAGCATCTCTATGAATCTGTTATAGGATATCTCCTGCTCCCCGGCAGTTCTGTAATTGTTGTAGCTCATAATAAATATAATAGCCAGAATTACTGCTATGATTATGGCTCCGATCATTCCATTATAGCCACCGGGTTTTTTGTTATTGTTGTTATTATTGTTATTATTACTGTTATTGTTAGAATTATTATTGTTATTTTCCATTACTACTCTTTCAAATTAACATTTATCCAGACACGGAATCTGCTTATCTGTATGCTGCGTGATAAACTCCTGATAGATTCACTCTCTTAGATATAGCTGATTTATCAATAGAGCTGCTTTACCGGCAACTCCGCGTCACTCATATATGCACTCTACCGATAAACCTGATATTACTGATACAGAGGATACTTATCTGTAATGCTCTTAACCAGCTCATCAGCCTTCTTCATATCTCCATCGATGATAGCAGCCTTAAATGCATCAGCTATAGTAAACATATCCTCCTTAACAGCACCTCTTGTAGTAACAGCAGGTGTACCTACTCTGATACCGCTTGTTACGAAAGGTGACTTAGGATCATTAGGTACAGTATTCTTATTAACTGTGATATGTACCTCATCAAGAAGCTTCTCAACCTCCTTACCTGTACGATCCATTTTCTTCAGATCAACAAGCATAAGGTGATTGTCTGTTCCACCGGATACGATATCAAAGCCTCTGTCCATAAGGGCACTGGCAAGAGTTGATGCATTCTCTACCACTCTGCCCATGTAATCCTTATAATCCTGTGAAAGTGCTTCCTTGAAGCAAACAGCCTTACCGGCTATAACATGCATCAGAGGACCGCCCTGGATACCGGGGAATATAGCCTTGTTAAAGTTATACTTTTCATTAACTTCATTTGAGCAGAGAATCATACCACCTCTTGGTCCACGAAGTGTCTTATGTGTTGTTGTGGTTGTAATATCTGCATATGGAATAGGACTCATATGATAGCCTGCTGCTACAAGGCCGGCGATATGAGCCATATCAACCATGAGAATAGCACCAACCTCATCAGCTATCTCACGCATCTTCTTGAAATCTATCTCTCTGGCATATGCTGAAGCACCGGCAACGATAAGCTTTGGACGGGCCTCCTTAGCTATAGCGAGTACATTATCATAGTCAATACGTCCGTCATCGTTAACACCATAAGGTACACAGTTGAAATACTTACCTGACATATTTACCGGTGAACCGTGTGTAAGGTGTCCGCCGTGATCCAGATTCATACCCATAAATGTATCACCCGGCTCCATGGTAGCGAAGAATACAGCCATATTAGCCTGAGCTCCGGAGTGAGGCTGAACATTTACGTATTCACAGCCAAAAAGCTCCTTAGCACGATCTCTGGCAAGATCCTCAACTACATCTACATACTGACAGCCACCGTAGTATCTTTTTCCCGGATAACCCTCAGCATACTTATTAGTAAGCGGGCTTCCCATTGCAGCCATAACAGCCTTGGACGCAATATTCTCAGATGCGATAAGCTCCAGATTCTGGTTCTGACGAGCAATCTCATCATTCATCGCTGCTGCGACCTCAGGATCAACCTTTACGATTTCATCAAAATCAAACATTTATTTTTCCTCCATTTTAAATATTAACTATGATATTATTCACTGATGCGAGTGTCAGAAGCACCTTTGACACTTATGACATAATATATTTAACTCATATTTCAGGTTTTGTCACGCTTTTTATACATTTATCTGTGATAAAACCTTACCGATCTTATCATGGATAACTATATCCGCTTCGCTGTCTCTTGATGTAGAAGCAAGATTCAGAACTACAAGATATTTCCCGTGAAAATAATTCACAAACCCTGCAGCCGGATAAACAACCAGAGAGGTTCCACCAATGATCAGCATATCCGCCTTGGAAATATGCATAACGGCTCTGTCCATTACATTGCCGTCAAGACCTTCTTCATACAGAACCACATCAGGTCTGACCAGTCCACCACAGACCTTGCCATCAACCTCGTTATTGCAGTGAGGAACGCCATCCGCCTGAAGGACATACTTCATTCCGGCATGAACATCCTCAGGAGTTCCATCATATCTTTTACCACATTTCACACAGTAGTTTCTAAGCACTGATCCATGAAGCTCCAGTACCTCCTTACTTCCTGCCGCCTGATGAAGTCCGTCTATGTTCTGTGTAATAACCGCCTTAAGCTTTCCCGCCTGTTCCATCTCTGCCAGCTTCTTATGGGCAGCATTCGGAAGTGCATCGGGAGCAAGCATTTTATCTTTATAGAACTCAAAGAATTCATCAGTTTTATAGGTTATAAAGGTATGGCTCACTATCTCTTCCGGTGGATACTTATATTTCATCTTATACAGTCCGTCCTGACTACGAAAATCAGGAATACCACTTTCTGTAGATACGCCCGCCCCACCAAAGAATACAATATAATCAGAATCATCTACTGCGGCCTGAAGCTCTTTAATCTTATCATCCATATCAGCACCTCACAATTCTATTCCATATTTCTTATATAGTTTCGTTATTCTTCTTTATCGTCTTCCTTTTTTTCAGTCACATTTACAACAACAGAATATGTTCCGGATATCTGATATTTATCTCCCTGGGTAAATGTAACCTGCACTGCATACTCTCCTACATTTTTATCCTTTACATCAATCCGGGGATTAAGAGTATCTATGGTTATCTCCTCCAGATCCTCCTCAAAACCACTGATCTTAACCTTCGTGACTTCAGATGGGGTGATTTGATAATCATAGGCGTCGTCTTTTCCATCTATCATAATATTCGCAGCCGCCATAACTATTTCCTTCTCCGTTGTTGCCTCTACAGAAACATTTACGGCTATCTCCGGATCGCTGTTATCAGTGATGGTTATTCCTTCCGGAAGGTAAGAAGATACATCAACATTCTTCTCTATATTATCAGTTGCATCCGTAACGACCACATCCCTTATAGATACCGACTGAATAGCATCAAGAGCTTCCTGTTCTCCTGCTACTGTTATTGTAGTCGGTTCATAGTTAACTTCTCTGATGCCATATCCTGAGGCAACATTTCCCACAGTAGATATTTCTATCGGAATCTCCTTTGTATTGTAAACAGGTATGCTCACGCTTACATTGCTGACAGAAAGTGTTATATTGTCCTTCTCAACAGCAGCTCCGTATTCATCTATACAGCCTATATTTACCGACTTTACTATTTCTTTATCTGCATTTGTTACATCAACTACAGCCCTTGCTTCCGCTATGGTATCAAGAACTGATTCCGGACCTGATATTGATATCATATTCGGTGTAGGCACTGCACTTCCTAACTGACAGCCATATTTTACAGTTCCCTTGGTTATAACCTTTACAGGAACACTCTTCTCTACCTCCTCTTCCATGCTAAGAGTCACATAGTTATTGATAGGAGTTATAGTAAGCTTAGACGAATTCGTAAGACTGACCGTACTGTTTGTGGTAACTGTAATCGTAGTGGAATTAGTTACAGACAAATGTGACAGATCTGCCTCAGCATAAAAATTGCTTTCATCAAGATTCTCAACTATAGACCTGGGTCCCTTTACAACCACAGAAACCTCTTCACCATTTGTGATATTATAGAGGTAACCACTCTCATTAATAACATCGCCATTTTTCATGACGACATCTATCCCGCTTATTGTTCTCGTAATAATGGAATCCTGTAGATTCATTACCAGAAACCATAGTAAAAATGCAACCAGCAACGATAATAACTTGAGTCCGAAATTGCTGAAAAATTTATTTTCCTTTATCTTTTTCATTTTGCCTGTCCCCCCTTTCTTTTCAGAATACGGGTTGACTTTTCATCTGCAGAGGTTTGCAGCTTGGAAAGCTGACGCCTGAGACCATCCTCATCAAGCTCCTGATACAGTGTTCCTCTATATGCAACTGAGATTCCACCGGTTTCCTCAGAAACTATGATGGTCATACTGTCAGTCACTTCGCTGATACCTATACCGGCTCTATGTCTTGTTCCCAGATCCTTTGTTACATCCTTGCTGGCTGTAAGAGGAAGATAACAGGTGGCAGCTGTAACTCTGTTTTTCTGTATGATAACAGCACCATCATGTAATGGTGTATTCTTCTCGAATATATTAATAAGTAACTGCTGAGTTACAACAGCTTCGATCTGAATACCGGTACTTACATACTCACCAAGAGGAGTATCCTGTTCTATAACGATAAGTGCTCCGGTCTTATCCTTGCCAAGCTTAGTACAGGTCTTAACAAGCTCATATATAGTTCTGTCACTAAGACCTTTTTCTTCAGCATTTTTAGTATTCATGGAGCTGAATATTCTGGTAACAAAATTCTTACGTCCAAGTTCATCAAGGGCACCCCTGAGTTCAGGCTGGAACAATATAACAAGCGCCAGGAGCAGTACATTGATCAGATTATGGGTTATCCAAAGAATGGTATTCATCTTAAATATCTCTGCTATAAGCATAAATAGAGCCAACACAATAATACCCTTCAACAGGGTCCATGCCCGACTCGTCTTTATCCATAAAAACAGATGATATAAGATATATGCAATTATGAGTATATCCAGTATATCCGCCCACTTAATCTCAGGAAGATAGATTCCTCCAAGATATGAACGGATTACTGCCCATAGTTCCTCCATAATACAGCCTCTTTAATCTATATTAGTAAAAGCGCTATCCTCTGTATAATCATATTCTTCATCTAACGGAGTCTCCACTTGACCAGCGCCTTGATTCTCCGAATAGTTTCCTTCATAATCCTGTGATTCTCCGGTTCCTCTCCTGGAAGGCTGCTGTTCATCATATGCCTGCTGCTCAGAGATTCCGGCTTCGTATCCCTCTGATTCATCAGCTTCCTCAGCCGCTCTTCTTGATGCCTTCCTTCTAAGCGCAGCTTCTACAGCTTCCTTTTCAGCTTTCCCCTGCTTTGTTCTAGGCCTTGTTCTTTCAGCATCTACCTTGGGAACCGCTTTTACGTAGTAATAATAATCATCATCCTCAAACTGAACCAGCTCTGTTCTTCCATAATCCAGTAAACCCTTGCCGAATCTGATTAAAAGTCCTACCAGTCCACCTATGATACTTCCCGCAACCACCTTTCCGATTGGAACATCCTGGCTCATTACATAGCCTGAGAATATAGCTCCGAGGATATTTATAACCGTTCCGGCAGCTATAGCAATATAAACCGCATACTTATAAGTGAACTTTGACAATATTCCGATTACTACTACAGTAATGGCAAATATCATCATTGTTGTGTACATTTCTTTATTGGATACGAGAACCTCGGTAAGCTGCTTCAGAGCCTCTATCTCATTATCAGCATTATCCACTTCCATAAGCCTTGATACCTCTGCAGCACAGAGAGAGAAAAAGTAGAGAGCCACTCCAAATACAGCAGGTATGAAACCTCCTATGCCAGCTACTATTCCTATAATTACAGGAGCCGCAAATGGTATTCCAAGCATATAGAAGATCGGAACCATAAGAATAATATATGCATACTTAGGGAAAAATCTCATATAGATAGCATACATCATTATGAAAATGAGTACAAACACTGCTCCTGTTTCAAGCGAAACTGTAAATGAATGAAGTGCGATCACAACTCCCGACATAAAGAACAGAAATCCATCCGGAAGAAGCGCTGTAAGCACAGCCAGCAGGAAAGTAACTTCCTTTTTATTAGCCAGTTCATTATAGCCAAAAAGCTTTTGAATAGATATAAATAAAATTAATGAAAATATAAATCTAAAGATAGGCGTTATCAGCTCATCTTCCTTTCGTAAGAATGATCTGATACTGTTTTTAATCTTTATTATCTCTGACATCAGTTACGTCCCCCTTGCTCAGTTTCAATTAGATCGGAGTAGCCTCCTATTTCGGAATAGACCTTCACAGTACCATCTTCAATCTGATCCCTTACCTCGTCCTTTTCGTAAAGCTTTATAAGTCTTCTGAGGTTCTTGTTATATCTGACAAGGTGTTTCTTTGCTTTAGCATATTTATAATTATAGATCAAAAAAGCATATAAATAGAATACAAGCATCGCGCCAACGTAACCGGTCATTAGTTTGGTCATCACATCGAAGTAATCCATTGAATTGATCTGATTCATAATACTTTCCATGTTAAGTATTATGTAAACCGCAATCAAAAGCCAATAGCAAAAGGTTGTTACTACAAGTGTTTTGAGACACCCCAGTTTCACATAATCCTCTCTGTAATAACGGCTCATGGTCAGTTCGCCGGGTTCCTCATTCTTCTCATATATCGTTATCTTCGTCATCAAACGAATCTTATCTTCGTCCAGCATAATTTGTCTCCATTTACAAAAACTATATCCCCGATAAAGACATCAGTTATTCTGCATTGCTGATAAATGTATAACAGCACGCATATTCATAATCATAAAATATATGACAGTAAAAATCAAGTAAAAGCAAAATGTCACTTCAAGCCTCAGCCTGAAGTGACATTATAAGATTTTATACTACTAAATGCGTTACCTTGAATTTATAAAGCCGGGTACTAGTACTCCCACTGACCATCAGCATTTACCCAGCATCCATCTATGGCTTCCTCTGTTGCCATATAACCACTGGATTTGAAGTAATACCACTCACCATTGATCTTCTGCCAGGTAGATGTCGGATACCAGCCTGTTGTATCCTCATACCACCAGCCTGTGCTGTTTACCATCCAGTAACCGGTAGGAAGATATGTCCAGGCGCCACCGCCACCAAGCCAGTAGCCACCAACCCAGGCATTGGAAACCATTCCGCCGGAGGAATCCATATAGTACCAGTTCTTTCCGTCATGTATCCAGCCGACACCCATGATACCGTCCTTATCCAGGTAATACCATACGCCACCTATCTGCTGCCAGCCGGTTGTAGGACTGCCATCAGCATTCAGATAATACCAGTTGCCTTTTGCATCCAGCATCCAGCCTGAATATGCAGTACCATCAGCATTTGAATAATATTTCTTGCCCTTATATGTAGTCCATTTCCTGCCATCAGCCATCTTTCCATCCTTATCAAAGATGTAGATCACACCATTTACAGAATATGGACCTGTTACTATCTTTCCGGTCTTACAATAATACCAGTCTGTTCCGCTAAGCTGCCAGCCTTCATGCTGGGAACCATCTGCATCGAAGAAGCTCCAGCCTGTTCCGTCATTGTACCAGCCTGTCATCATGGAACCTACCTTACGGGAATTGTAATCCTTTTCCAGAAGATAAACCTTCTTCTTATTTCTGACCTGCCAGCCTGTCTGCATTATACCATTATCATCAAAAAGGTATGTCTCATTATTGATTTTCTGCCAGCCCTTCTTGAAACTTCCATCCTTATTAACATATACCCAGAAATATTCATCAAAATCGTTATACCACATAGCCCAGTTGTCTATGCCGTCAGTCTGAACCCACTCATTAGGAGCATCACCTAACACAACAGCCTTATCTCTGTAAACTATGGTATCCTTTGTCAGCGAACTCTTTGTGGTAATATTATCATACCAGGATTCGATTACAGTTTCTGTAGTTTGAACAGCAGTCGGATCAGTTATGATCTCTCCTCCGTTTGGACCAACCTCAGGCTCTTCGACACTCGGCTGTTCCGGATCAGGTGAAGGCTCTTCGACACTCGGCTGTTCCGGATCAGGTGAAGGCTCTGTTTCTACCGGATTCTGCTGACTATCATCTGTTTTGGATTCTTCTGCAGGAATTTCTATAGGAGTCACAACAGGAGTTGATATCTCATATCTTTCGTATTTCTGCTTTGTGGTTTGGGAGGTTTCATATACAGATGTCTTCTTATAAACCTCGTAAAGTTCTCTGTCCTGAACTGTTCCCTGCTTCATCTGAAGCTTTCCGTCCGTCATATCCTGTATTACAGATGCGTCATCCTGATCCATGGTTCTATACAGCTTCATTTCCTTAGCCTTCATATAGGCATAGAAAGGAGAATAATCCTTAAGATTCTTATTCGTAGTCTGGATAACAGCATATTTAGCGCCAAATGTATCAATAAGCTCCTTGCTTGTTGACTTGGTATATCCATGATGTCCAACCTTCATCACATCCACCTTGCCATGCTTATTCACGATATACTTAGCTATCTGCTGCTCCAGCTTATCATTTACATCCAGATCAGCCAGAAGAACAGTCTTTATATTAGACTTTTCAACGTATGCAACTATAGAGTTAGCATTTTCATCAGTATTCGACTGTGAATATATGTTATAAAGCTCTATACTGAAGTCACCGAATTTAAAGGAAATCGTATCATCCTTATTATCACTTCCGCCCGCATTAAAGGTTGCACCGAGATAGCTCATAGCATCCGATGACGGGCTGTTAACCATCAGCTTGTGGCAGTTATCCATAGCCTCAGAAGCCTGTGTAAAGTACCAGTCATTATTCCAGGAAGCCTCTGTTTTATTGATAGTAAAGCTCTTAAATATATAAACAGTATTCTCATCAACCAGAGGGAACTCTCCCTCATTGGATATAACTATATCCTCATAATCCTCAGGATTCAGAGAAACCTCAACCGTTTCCGTACCTGAGCCTGCACTGCTGCTGCCACCGGACACCAGCACATCCGACGGACTCAGTTCATCTATCGGAGTAATATGAACCTCATTTCCTTTTTCATCTGTATATTTCTGTGTTACCTCATATACAGAAGATGTATCCGTCAGCTCAGTTGCTATAGCACTTGCTGCTATTTCCGGAATGCCACCTATATGATCCGAATGGGAATGAGTAGCCATAATAAAGTCAAGATGGTCAACCCCTACCTCATTCATATATTCGAGCACAGCCTTTCCCGAAGCCGAATCCATGATACTTATTCCGTACTGTGAATCTCCGGATCTGTTGGAGGAATCAATAAGACCGTAGTGTCCATTACTCTCTATAAGAATAGCATCACTACTCTGTGATGTATCACCATTAAGCTTTATGTAATGTATCCTGTCCTCAGTTCTCTCTCTGACAGAGTCCGTAACTACCTTTTCCTCCTGAACCAGTACCGGATCAGTTATGGTAATCTCTTCCTCTCCTGATTTCCTGTCCTCGTAAGTCTTTTCATAGATAACTTCGTATTTTTTCTCCTCTTCTCCATTCTCGGCATGTATGCTGATTCCAGGAGCAAAGGAAAATGCACCTATAAACATCGCTCCACTCAGCATGCTGGCGACAATCTTTTTCATAAGCTCTCCTTTAAATTAAAAAATTTATGTAAACTCCATTGGTGTCTTATAATACTACACTTATTAGTTCCATGCAAGCTATACTTTAACAAAAAACCGGTCCGTCATTACATACGAACCGGTAATTATCATTAATTATTTTATATCAGAATCTTATTCAGCAGAACCCTGTCCAACGAATCTGTTAGGGTTAAGTCTGAGACCAGGGCCCATTGAAGAAGCTATAGTAACGCTCTTCAGATACTGACCCTTTGCGCTTGATGGCTTAGCCTTTACGATAGCCTTCATAAGAGCCATGTAATTCTCAGCGATCTGCTCGGCTGTAAATGAAGCCTTTCCAACCGGAACATGGATAATGTTAGCCTTATCTAGTCTGTACTCAATCTTACCAGCCTTAACATCCTCGATAGCCTTAACTACATCAGGAGTAACAGTACCAGCCTTAGGGTTTGGCATAAGACCCTTAGGACCAAGTACACGACCAAGACGTCCTACAACACCCATCATATCAGGTGTAGCGATAACAACGTCAAAATCAAGCCATCCTTCATTCTGGATCTTTGGAACAAGCTCTTCTCCACCGGCATAATCAGCGCCTGCTGCAAGTGCCTGATCAACCTTATCTCCCTTAGCAAATACAAGAACCTTTACTTCCTTACCTGTTCCATGAGGAAGTACAACAGCTCCACGAACCTGCTGATCAGCGTGACGACCGTCAACACCCAGCTTAAGGTGAGCTTCGATTGTCTCGTCAAACTTTGCATTTGCTGTCTTCTTAATAAGCTCAGCAGCCTCTTCGAGGTCATAAAGCTTTGTCTTATCTACAAGCTTTGCAGCCTCTGTATATCTCTTTCCCTTTTTCATCCTTATTACCTCCGAATTAGTCAACTACTTCGATACCCATAGAACGAGCTGTTCCGGCTATCATACTCATTGCTGCTTCAAGAGATGCTGCATTAAGATCTGGCATCTTAGTCTCTGCAATCTCCTGTACCTGTGCCTTGGTGATCTTACCAACCTTCTTCTTGTTTGGCTCACCAGAAGCATGCTGAACGCCTGCTGCCTTCTTAATAAGAACTGCTGCAGGTGGAGTCTTGGTAATAAAGCTGAAAGAGCTATCAGCGTAAACTGTGATAACTACAGGGATAATCATATCGCCCTTGTCAGCTGTTCTTTCGTTAAACTGCTTGGTAAATTCCTGAATGTTAACGCCGTGCTGACCAAGTGCAGGACCAACTGGTGGTGCTGGTGTTGCCTTTCCTGCAGGTATCTGTAACTTAATGTAACCTTTGACTTTCTTAGCCATTTTTTTATCCTCCTCTCGTGGTAAAGTTACGGGGCTTATATACTAACCCCTCCCACTTATATATAAAACGGGCATGGTTAACCCGATTTATACTATAACTTCTGAATCTCTCCCAGACTGATCTCAACATCTGTAGAACGTCCGAAGACATCTGCATCAATTATAACAGTCTGCTTTGTACGGTTAATAGACTTGATAACGCCCTCTGTATTCTCCCAGGCGCCGGCTATAACCTTTATATGATCTCCCAGTGCAACATCTATCTCGATGTCGTTCATCTTTACACCAAGTCTGATCATTTCTGCATCTGTAAGCGGAACCGGTTCAGATCCCGGTCCAACAAATCCGGTAACTCCTCTTGTATTACGGACTACATACCAGGTTACATCATTCAGAATCATATGTACCAGAACGTAGCCGGGGAATATCTTCTTAGTGATGGTCTTTCTTGCTCCCTTTTTCAGCTCAGTAACCTCCTGAGTAGGAACCATGACCTCAAACATCTGATCATCAAGACGTCTGTTATCGATAGTCTTCATGATATCTTTTCTGACCTTCTCCTCATAGCCTGAATATGTATGAACTACATACCAGTGAGGATTTCCGTCACCCTGCTGTTTTACATTTGCAGACTTAATACGAGGCTCTTCTTTGGACTCTTCTACTGCTTCTTCAACAGAGGTAAGGCCATCATCTACTGACTCGACTGTTGCGTCCTCAACAGAGGTAAGACCATCATCTACTGATTCGACTACAGTTTCCTGAGCCTCTGTAGCTTCAGCCCCTATTTCTACATTTTCCATATTCTTATCTTCTGCCATATTTTCACCGCCTACCATATAAATGAAAGACCTAAGTTGAGCAGCCAGTCAACTAAAACAATTATTAAACCGATTGAAATAGCTGAAACCAGCACAACAACCGTTTCTCTAAAGAGTCTGTCTTTATTTGGCCAACTGATCTTCTTGAATTCAGCCTTAAGCTCCTGGAACCAGCTTCTCTTCAGGGCAGGTGATGTCTCTTTTTTCTCTGACATATCAAAACCCTCTCTAACTAATCTCAATACTAAAGATATTATTTGGTTTCTTTGTGCATAGTATGCTTCTGACAGAATCTGCAGTACTTCTTTGTCTCCATTCTATCCGGATGAAGCTTCTTTTCCTTTGTCATATTGTAATTACGCTGCTTGCATTCCTGACAAGCAAGGGTTATCTTAACACGCATGAAAGATTACCTCCATAAAATAATATTGTACTATATCATATTACTACTGTAACCATACGAACATAGGGTAGCCTTCCGGTATGCAGGCTGGGATTACCTGTTGACGCACACCAAAAGAAGTGCGTATGGAAACGCAATGGTTAGAATAACACAGTCTGTGAACTCCAGTCAAGTGGAAAATAAAAGAATTGCAATAAATACAGATAAACTACTTAGCTATAGAGCTGATAGCGAATACCATTATCACTATAACTCCAAGAACTATCCTATAGATACCAAATACCTTGAAGCTCTTGTTCTTGATGTAGTTCATCAGGAATCTGATAACAAATATTGATACGACAAATGCTACAACCATACCAAATATAAGTTCAAAGAATTCGAGAACTGAATAATGCATGCCGAACTTGATCAGCTTAACGATACTCCAGCCAAACATTATAGGAATTCCCATAAAGAAAGAAAACTCTGCCGCAAGCTTCCTGGATATTCCCATGGTAAGACCACCTACGATAGTTGCCCCGGAACGTGAAGTACCCGGTACTATAGCAAGCGCCTGAAACAGTCCAAGAAACAGCGCGTCCTTATATGTAATTTCTGAGAGCTTTGTGATACGAGGCTCCCTTACTTCATTTCTTTTTTCTACTAATATAAAAAGCACACCATATACTATAAGTGCAATAGCGATAACTGCCGGTGTATGAGCATACTTATCCATCCAGTCATCCAGAAATAGTCCGAGTATTCCGGCAGGAATAGTTGCAACTATAACCTTAACCCACATAAGAAGAACCGGTCTGCTAATCCCGACCTTTCCTATACGATACTCTCCCTTCCACTTGGGATTCTTACTCAAAAGACGGCCACGTGAATCACGTTCCTTTTCAGATCTTACGATTCTGAATGGCCACAGCCTGCTCCAGTACATATATATTACTGCGATTATTGCGCCAAGCTGTATGATTACAAAAAACATTTCCTTGAATTCAGGTCTTGCATCAAAATGGAGAAACTGATCCACCAGAAGCATATGTCCGGTACTGCTGATTGGAAGCCACTCTGTTATGCCTTCCACTATACCTATTAATATCACCTTCAATAATTCAAGAAATGCCATTTTAAGCCCCCTTTATATGATCATCTACTCTTCTGTAAATGTAACCGAATCTGCCGAATTAATAAAGTCCTTTTTATATGTACTGTAAAGCTCTTTATAGCAGGCAAAGCTCACTATCCAGTATTCGTCCTCATTATCATATATAAATGTAATATAAGAATAATCTGTTCCGGACACCTTCTTGCTATGTTCAAAATAAACATAGTTTTCGTCATGCTTTAGCTTGGGTGAGCCGGGAATAGCGTTAGCCTTGATGTAAGCCTCCGCATAATCCTGTGAGCTGTCAACTTCTAACCCGCTCTTCTCCACATCGTCCTTAAGCGATCTGATGCCAAGAGCTATGCCATCCGGACTCGTATAGTACCATGTTACATTGGCAAGAGTTTCTTCCTTGTATTCCTTCCCAATATCTATGGTCATATCCCCGGACTTTATAGTCTTCGTCATATCGCCGCAGCCACATAATGACATAAGCAGCATGATCACCAGCCCTTCAGCCATAAACCTTTTTACTTTTTTCTGAACTGTCCGCAAATGCAAATGGTTCATTTTACTGATAAAAATCATATCTCAAATCCCAATATTTATATTAAGTCACATATAACCTAAAGGAAGGGGCACCAAAGATTACTTTGAGCCCCTATGTAAGACAAATCCTTTTATACATTATTTGATAACATGTACCCAGCCTTCAGGGCCCTCAATCTTGCACATCTGAATACCTGTAAGAGTATCATAAAGCTTCTTGATAGTAGGTCCCATAGCTTCCATACCACTTGGGAATGCAATCTCCTTACCATGATCAACAATCTTTCCAACCGGTGATATAACAGCCGCTGTACCGCAAAGACCACACTCATCAAAAGAAGCAACCTCATCAAGATATACTTCTCTTTCCTCAACCTCAAGTCCAAGATAATCTCTTGCAACGATCTCCAGTGATCTTCTAGTAACTGAAGGAAGGATACTTCCTGACTTAGGAGTGATGAACTTATTACCCTTGATGAAGATAACATTGGCTCCACCGGTCTCTTCTATCTTGGTTCTTGATGCAGGATCAAGATACAGATTCTCATCATAGCCCTGATTGTGAGCATCAACTATAGCATGAAGTGACATAGCATAGTTAAGTCCTGCCTTGATATGACCTGTTCCATGAGGTGCTGCTCTATCAAAATCACTTATACGGATAGTTATAGGCTTAGCTCCACCCTTGAAATATGGTCCAACAGGTGTTGTAAGAATCCTGAACTGATACTCATCAGCCGGCTTAACACCGATAACTGCATTGGAACCAAACATGAAAGGTCTTATATAAAGTGTTGCGCCACTTCCAAACGGAGGAACATAATCCTCATTTGCAAGTACAACCTTATCAACCGCATCTAAGAATCTCTCTGCAGGGAATACAGCCATCTCAAGTCTCTTTGCTGTATCCACCATTCTCTGTGCATTGAGGTCAGGACGAAATGTAACAATATGTCCATCCTCTGTCTCATAAGCCTTGAGACCTTCAAAGCATGACTGTGAATAGTGGAGTACACACGCGCACTCACTCATAGTAATAGTATGATCGGATGTAATCACACCATCATCCCACTTACCATCCTTGAAATTTGATACATAACTGGCAGCTGTCTCTATGTAACCAAAACCAAGTGAACCCCAATCGATATCCTTCTTTGCCATAATATGAATCTCCTTTAATATCTTCTAAGAAATATTCTTCAGTCCATGGTATCCATGAACCAAAACAAACATATGTTTATTGTACGCCCAAGATTTTTATTGTCAAGAAAAAAAAGAAAAGACTTCATATTATAAATTATATACGCCTGATAAAAACCTTACTTGTGATTTATAATTAAATGTTGTAAACTGTGAATGTTATAGAATATTAACTCTATGATACATTAACGTATCAAAGAGAATAGACAAGTTAACTAATGAGGGGGATATATGAACGAAAATGGCAGTTTTCTGGATTGGCTGAAGCTTCGATGGAAAATGATAAATGTAAGCGACACCAGATTCTTTCGTTTTATATGGATCGTAGCAATTTCCATCACTCTTATCACAGTGATCATCAGTGCCGGTGTAACGGCAGCAAAGAATAAAAAAGAAAAAGCCGCCGAGGAGCAGCGCATCTCTGAGGAACAGGCTTCCAGTGAAGAGGCCGAACTTCTGGCAACCTTCACGGATGCAACAGCCACGGATGCCTCGGTTGATGTAGATGCCTGGATGACTATCCTCGTAAATGCTGATAATCCGATTCCTGATAACTTTGAAATTCATGATTTTACAGAACTCAGAAATGGTCAAAAGGTTGACAGCCGTATCTACCCTGAGCTTCAGAGAATGTTTGATGATATGAGGGCTGAAGGACACTCTCCTTACATCACTTCATCATACAGAACCAGAGAAGAACAGCAGGAAGTATATGACGAAAAGGTTACTGAAATAGTTAACGAAGGTAAGACAGAGGAACAGGCAAAGGCTGAAGCACTCAGTCAGGTTGCACTGCCCGGAACCAGCGAACACGAAACAGGACTTGCTATTGATGTAGGTTCAGACGCCGGAGAAGAAGCTCAGAACTCTCTATGGACCTGGGTAACCGAAAACAGCTACAAATATGGATATATCGTACGTTATCCTGAGGATAAAACCGATATAACCGGTATCTCCTATGAACCGTGGCATCTCAGATATGTAGGTGTTGATGCCGCAAATATGATGCATGAAAACGGCTGGTGCCTGGAAGAATACCTTATGTACAAGTGACAAGGGGACAGGCACTTTGTCACATCGTCACAATGTGACATGGCATGTGACATGGGGACAGGCACTTTGTCACATTGTCACAAAGTGACATGGGGACAGGCACCTTGTCACATCGTCACACAAAAAAACGACCGCGTGTGAGCAGCGGTCTGTCAAGTAAAAAATACAAATATACAAGATTTAATATATTAAAAAAACTGCCAAACAGAAATTGTTCGGCAGTTTTTTTCATTATATCTATGATAATGTGACAAGGTGCCTGTCCCCTTGTCACACGAGGGATGGTCTGTCGTAATTATCAGAAATAGTGTGCTTTTCCTTATATTCACTAAGGCGGCTCTGGATTCTAGCTACCGGATCCAGAAGATCGCTTATGGAAGAATCATGATTCAGATGATCTATGATAATAGCCATATACTTACTGAGGTCCGTGGAGCTGTACCACTCTCTGCTAAACAGCTCCGGATTCTGATAGATAACATTGGTTGTAATAACCTTATCGAATACATTCTCCTCATATGCCTTATCAAATACCGAAAGTCCTGCAGTAAAGAGACCGAAGGTTGCTATACAGAATACACGCTTTGCCTTACGTTCCTTAAGCTGACGACATACATCCAGCATACTCTCTCCTGATGCTATCATATCGTCTATAATAACTACATCCTTGCCCTCAACATCATCGCCCAGGAACTCATGGGCAACTATAGGATTCTTTCCATTTACTATCTTGGTATAGTCCCTTCTCTTATAGAACATACCTACATCAACACCACAGTGGTTTGCAAAGTAGATAGCTCTGTGCATAGCACCCTCGTCAGGACTTATTACCATCATATGATCACTATCTATCTCCAGATCAGTATAGCTCTTAAGAAGACACTTAATAAACTGATATGTTGGCATAAGATTCTCAAAGCCTACTGTTGGAATAGCATTCTGAACTCTTGGATCGTGTGCATCAAAAGTAATAATATTAGATACGCCCATTGATACCAGCTCCTGAAGAGCCATCGCACAGTCAAGAGACTCACGACTGGTACGCTTATGCTGTCTTGATTCATAAAGAAATGGCATAACGACATTTATTCTGTGTGCCTTTCCGGTTGTTGCAGCTATAACTCTCTTTATATCGGCATAATGCTCATCCGGGGTCATAGGAACCATACGACCACCAAGGTTGTATTCGATTCCTGTATTAGTAACATCTGCAATGATATAAAGGTCTGTTCCTCTAACCGAATCACTAAGTGTGCCCTTTGCTTCACCTGATGCAAATCTTGGACAGTCTGAGCCTATAAGGTAAGAATCCCTGGTATAACCATTGAACATATAATGATCATTACTTACATGTTCTCTTTCCTTACGCCATCTGACCAGATAATCATTAATGGTCTTTCCGAATCTTTCGCTGCTCTTCAGCGCTACGATTCCAAGCTTTCCTGCGGGTACTGTAATCAGTTTACTTTGATCTGGCATTTGTTTTCCTCCATTTTAGCCTTTCTAAGTACGGTTCTTGATATAACGTATATCATCCCCATATAGTGTATAAAGATTAAAATTATCAGCAATCCTGGACATAACCCGTTCAGTATATCTGTCCTGCACAGTTCCAAGATCGAGATTCGTGTTAATGAGAGTCGGATGCTCCGTCAGTATTCTTTTATTAACGATCTCAAAAAGCTGAGACTTGACAAAGCTGCTCATAACTTCCGTTCCAAGATCATCAATAATCAGCAGGTCACTATTATAAACATATTCATAAATTGGTTCAATAGTTACTTTATCTTTAATGTTCTTAGACATTATGTAAGTTGACATAACTTCTTCAAACAGCTCATTTGCCGAAAGATATAACACTGTATATCCCTTATCCAGCACCCCTTTGGCTATACAATTCGAGAGAAATGTCTTCCCAAGTCCTGTATTACCATATATAAGAATGCCCTTTGAACCAGGACCAAAATCTCTCACATAAGTTTTTGCTCTGTTGAGAAGATTGCTGGCATTATCATAAGGACTGAGCTTCATTCCTTTAGGAATCGTCCTGCTGTAATAATCCAGCTTAAAGGTATCAAAATTCTCCCTCTGCAGCAGATTATGAAGATTGGAACGCTTGTACAGCTCCTCTATCCTGAGCTTCTTAACGCAGTTACAGGTGTTGCCATCTACAACTCCCATATCCTGACATATAGGACAGTCATATATAGGCTCCAGATATCCATCCGGATATCCATTTGACTTCATCAGCCTGTTCTTTTCTTCGGACAGCTTCCGGATATCCTCTTTGTAGGTAGATGAGCCTTCCTTTCTCTGTAATCTTAAGCGAACCTCACGTATGCCTATTCGGGAAATCTCCGTATCAATCTCCTTTACCCTGGGAAGCTTCTCATATACCTCTATCAACCTGTCCTGATGAAGCCTCTCATTTCTGTTTCTCACCCGGCTAAGATGTGCACTTATATCTATATTTTCTATCTCCTTTGTGATCACGAATCACTGCCTCCATTCAGGAAAAAGTCCTCAAGCTCACGAAGCTTATCGTTGTTATTTCTTCCTGTTCCTCCAGACATGCCAATATCAGAAGCGGCACTCTTCTTTACGCGATGTTCCTCATCCAGCCTGCTTATATCCTCAAATGAATGAACTCCGCTTTTATACCAGTCCTCTAATATCTTATTTACATATGGAAATGTAACGCCATTCGGATGATTAGTAATAGCTCTCTTGCAGGCTTCTATTATAAATCCTTCCTGAAATCCATACTCTCCGGTCCATTTATCGATATATTTTTTTTCTACCGGTGCCGGAGAAAAACGATTGGTAATGCCCATATTCTTTAATATCTTGGAATAAAGTGTAAGATATCTTTCTGAATACTCCGCCGCATCACTTCTGTTGGTTATTCCTTCCTCATACCAGTTCTTGGCAACTTTTTCTATATAACTGAAGCTGGTCTTCTTTATCTCAGCACAGTATTCGAGCAAATACTCGCAAAGATCAAAGGAAAACCGGAGCTGATCCTTGATATATATCAGTGAATTGAGTTCCTTCTGAGACAGCTCTCTCTCGCAATATGCCTCTGCCTCACTGATAAGATTGCTAAGCTCTTTATCCTCAAGCTTACTTGCCAGCTCCTCTTTCGTAGGCTGCTTCTTTCTCGGTGCATGTATAGCATCTTCCGTCTCTGTTTCGGTCACGTGCAGGGCTTCCTCCACCTTTTCCCCGCCATTCTTATCGCCTGTAGTCCTGTCCTTCTTACCACCGGCTGTCTGAGCAGGGTTCTTTTTTGTATCAACAAGCCCAAAGTCTATCAGTCTCAGATCAGAAGTCAGCTCCATATCAGGTCTCTTAAGACTACGCAGAGTAATCCCTGTAACCTCACCATCCTCACTATAGCTAAGTGACAGCACATCCACCTTGATCCAGTAGCGTATCGCTCTGCAGACATCCTTTTCTGTACAGCTCATATGATCTGCAATATCAGTTACTGTAATCGGTCTGCCCGCCTGTGAAAGCATAGCAAGATACAGATACAGCTTTACAAAATCCCCATTGGCATCTGTCATATAATACTCTATAAAATTGTTTGAAATATTCGTAAAATCCCCTGCCTGAGAGGAGACATTTATCATTCCCATTTTATAAACCTTCTCAAATAAAACCACCTGGAAAACAAATACCGCAAAACTTTTTTCTCACGAACGTTTTATCTTTTTCCTCTTTTTTTTCATATCTTTCAAATGCTACTCGATTGTAACAGAAGAAATAAGTTATTGCAAATGCGCTCCCCTGTTCAAAAATGGTGTAAAACTGTTGTTGAATGTGTTGATAATGTTCAGATAATTTACACCAAACCACCCCAGCCCACCAAAAAAGACCAGTTAGAGTTCAGACCGGTCTTTAGTGGATTGTTGATAACCTATACATATTTACTTTACATAAATCAACAATTATTTTGTGGAAACTGTTGATAACTTACTCTGAAATGAGCTGATTGCCCACAGTATCTATATTTCCTGCTCCCATAGTTATTAACAAATCATTGTTCTTGAAATTATTTTTCAAATAATTTTTTACCTCTTCAAAACTTCCAAGATAATGAGCATCGCATCCTAGCTTTACCAGTCTCTCAGCTATATCTCCAGAAGAAACTGTACCATCATCTACCTCTCTTGCTGCATATATATCCGCCAGCACCACATGGTCAGCTACCGAAAGAGCCTTGGCAAATTCATCAAGATGCGCCTTGGTTCTTGAATATGTATGCGGCTGAAATGCAACCCACAGCTCTCCCTTCTTCATGGCATTTGCCACTTTAAGAGTTGCACTGATTTCAGTAGGATGGTGAGCATAATCATCTACAACTGTGACTCCATTTGAAGTAACGCCCTTATACTGGAAACGCCTGTCGGCACTATGACATTTTCTGAGGCCTTCTCTTATAGCTTCTATATCCAGTCCTACATGAAGAGCTGCTGCTATAGCGGAAAGCGAATTGACCGCATTATGCTCTCCTGTTACAGAGAGGGCTATCTCCCCTTTGCTTTCCCCATTGATATACAGATCATAGGTTGGCTGGCCAAACTCATTTAACCTGATATTTACAGCACGGTAATCATCAGCTTCGCCTGTTCCAAAGGTGATGAACTTAATAGTACCATTTTCTATTCTGTCCTGAACCGCCTCTCTGATGGTATCGGTGTACTTCATATCGCCATTTACGATGAGCGCTCCACCGGATACAGTCTTGGTGGCAAAGGTTGCGAAGGACTTCGCTATATTATCTATATTTCCAAAGAAATCCAGGTGGTCATTATCCACATTCAGAATAATGCTTGCAAAGGCATGGAACTCGAAGTAGCTGTTTGTGTATTCGCAAGCCTCAGTAACAAAGTAGTCAGACTTTCCAACTCTGATATTTCCGCCAATTGCGTCCAGCATTCCACCGATTGAAATGGTCGGATCCACTCCGGCATTCATCATGATATGTGCCATCATGGAAGTAGTTGTCGTCTTTCCGTGGGTTCCTGCCACCGCAACGCTGTATTTGTAATTATCCATAAGCTGTCCCAGAAATTCAGCACGTGTAAGGAGCGGAATATTTCTGGACTTCACCTCACAAAGCTCTTCATTATCTGCATGTATCGCTGCTGTATAAACCACAAAATCTATATCATCAGTAATATTAGATGCAACCTGACTGAAGTAAACCTTTACTCCTCTCTCCTGAAGAGTCTTTGTTACATCAGATTCCTTAACATCGGAGCCCGATACTGTAAATCCTGCGCCCACCAGTATTTCAGCCAGTCCGCTCATACTGATACCACCGATCCCGATAAAATGCGCATGTGCTTTATGAGAAAAATCAACCTTATACATTAGTTATCCCCTTGTCTGTTTATATTATTTTAAGCTTATGATCTGTTCAACATGAGAAGTATGATTATAAGCTTTCTTATATCAATATAGCCTTATAAATCCGATAAATATATTAATGATTCCATGCAGAACTTTAATACTGCCATTAAGACCATACATGACATTCTACTCCGAATAGCCAATTCTTACAACCGGCAAATACTACTCAGTAATTAAATCTTCTGCGTAGCTTTACTCGACATAGAACTCCTCGTCAGTTTCAAGGCATATTGCGGCAAGCCGCCCACCCTTAAAATGAGCACCACAATCTATGACTATCTGATTAGCTTCCCTATATATGTATCCCGGATTCGGATTAGTATCTATTATCTGCGTTGGAGTATGCCCCATTATCACATAAAAGTTCTCCCTGTCCGGATAAAGCTGAGTTTCATAATCCCCTCTAGTCCATACAAGGTCATATAGAGAATAATCATCTATATCCTTATCAGGCATGTAGTCTCCCAGTCCTGCATGCACCAGAAGAAAGGTCCTGTCAACGCCATCGACACAGCTAACCTCCACTTCTTCATATATGGAAAACTCCTTAATAAAGTCAACCACCTCCAGCTTCTCTTCATCACTCAGCTTTGAAAATTCTTCCAGTGTCGTCCTGCTTCCATTGTAGTCCCAGGTAACTATATTATCCATCATCTCGCTGCTAAGCTCGGAAATGGATTTTTCTGTTATCTCCTTACATAGAAACTCCAGACAATCTAACGCCATAAGCTCATGATTACCAACGATAGGAATAGCATTGGGCATTTCCATGATTTTATGAAGTGTTTTTATAGGATTAGGTCCTCTATCCAGAACATCTCCCAGAATATATATCGTATCATCATTTCTAAGATTTATCTTATCAAGCAGCCGTATAAACTTATCATATTCTCCATGAATATCCGACACAACATAAGTTGACATAAGTCCCTCCTGTTCATTATCCATTCCTCACAGTAAACGGTGAAAACAGCAAATATGCCAATACACATCTTAAGCAAAATAATACAAAAAGTAACTGTCCTCGGCCATGAGATAGCAGTTACTTTTTTAGCCAGCTAATAACACCCTTTTCAAAAGTATAATAATATCTTACATATTAAGTGTCAAATCAATCTTCTGGCTTAAACTTCATATTTCCCAGGAACCGAAGGTTTTAGGCACAAAAAAAATCGGTGCGACAGGATTCGAACCTGCGACCTCTGCGTCCCGAACGC
>DGRT01000126.1 GCA_002391105.1 Lachnospiraceae bacterium UBA4381
AGCGAGACCTTACTTTTGGACATAAAATACAGAGGAGAAATTACGATGCAGATTTACGAGGAACTTATTGAGAGAGGGCTTATTGCTCAGGTAACAGATGAAGAGGGAGTAAAGGAGCTTATCAACAACGGTAAGGCTACATTCTATATAGGCTTTGATCCTACAGCAGATTCTCTTCATGTTGGTCATTTTATGGCACTTTGCCTGATGAAGAGACTTCAGATGGCAGGCAACAGACCTATAGCACTTGTAGGTGGTGGTACAGGAATGATTGGCGATCCATCTGGAAGAACTGATCTTCGTACCATGATGACAACTGAGCAGATTGATCATAACTGTGAATGCTTCAAGAAGCAGATGAGCCGTTTTATAGAATTTGGTGAGGATAAGGCTCTCATGGTTAATAATGCCGACTGGCTCAGAGACCTGAATTATATAGAATTTATTCGTGATATCGGTTCTATGTTCAAGGTAAATAACATGCTTCGTGCTGAATGTTACAAGCAGAGACTTGCCAGTGAGGATGGTCTTAGTTTTCTCGAATTTAATTATATGCTTATGCAGAGCTACGATTTCCTAAAGCTCTATGAGGAATATGGCTGTAATCTTGAGTTTGGTGGTGATGATCAGTGGTCCAATATGCTTGGAGGCAGAGACCTGATACATAAGAAGCTTGGTAAGGATGATGCGCAGGCTATGACTATAACACTTCTTCTTAATTCTGAAGGCAAGAAGATGGGTAAGACAGCCAAAGGTGCTGTATGGCTTGATCCGGAAAAGACTTCTCCGTATGAGTTCTATCAGTACTGGCGTAATATAGATGATGCTGATGTAATCAAATGTATCAAGATGCTTACCTTCCTTCCGCTCGAGCAGATTCATGAGATGGAAAGCTGGGAGGGTGCAGAATTAAATAAGGCTAAAGAGATACTTGCATATGAGCTTACTACACTTGTTCATGGCGATGAGGAAGCTAAGAAGGCTGAGACTGCTGCAAAGTCAATCTTTGGAGGCGGTGGAACTGAGAATATGCCTGAAGCAGAGATTGCTGAAGAGGATTTCCGTGATGGAAAGATTGATTTGATTACAATACTTGTTAAGTCCGGTCTTGTTGCAACCCGTTCAGATGGCAGAAGAGCTATAGAACAGGGCGGAGTAACAGTAAATGGTGAAAAGGTTACAGATACAAAAGCGGCTTATGATAAGGAAACATTTGATAATGAGTTTGTTATCAGAAGAGGAAAGAAGAATTACAGAAAGATAGTAATGGGTTAATAATATTTCCAGTACGCAATGAGAAGCTGATGCTTCCGATAAGTTACATTATGAGAAGCTGGCGCTTCTCATAAACTGCTGAACCTGGCGGTTCATCATTAACTTATCGGGTGAAAACAAGGTCTTCGCTTCACTCGACTTTGTTTTCCTTCCGATAAGTTACATTCTGGACGTCTTACTTAGTGATAGGGGTATAGGCTATGGGTATAATCGATATTCGTAAAGAAATACAGAATCTGAGAAACAGAAAAAGTAATGATTATGAATTTACAGGTCTTTATGATAGAGATGTAGAGATCGAAAAAGATCTGAATCTCTATACTGCTGAAGGACAGTTCTATGTTTTGGTGGTCGATGCAAACTATGATGAAAGACTTGAAGTAGAGCGCATGATCGACCAGACGGGATGCTATGTTTCTTCTGTTGCCAGTGGCATGGAATGTATGATAGAGGTATCCAAGGATAAGTATGATCTTGTCATTATAGCTAGAAATATGCCTAGAATGGATGGTATCCAGACTCTTAAAAATATGAAAGAGGGACCTACCAGCAAGTGTAAGGATGCTAAAACTTATATTATACTTGATGAGAAGGTGGATGAACCTGATATATATTTTCAAAGTCTTGGTTTTGATGGTATCATTCGTAAGCCTATAGACAGAACTATCATACAGAATATTATAGTTAAACATGCACCTAAGAAAATGCTTCCTAATGATGAGAAGATGCTGGAAGAGCTGAGGACCAATGCTGAGGATGCAGAGAAGCTTAAGGGCTGTGGTATCAGATATATAGAAGCTCTTAAAGGCTATGATGGCGAAATCGATGATTACAAATATGATGCTTCTACCTTCTGTGATGATTATGAAGTAGCTGTATCAGATATGATGGATGCTCTTTATTCCGGTAAGAACGATCAGTATATGGAGCTTGCCCGTAACATGAGGGAAAAGGCAAGAAATATTGGTGCCATTCATCTTTCCTATGCTTTTGATGATCACGTAAATATGGCTAAGGATGATACTCTGGAGGTTGCAGAAACCAACTGGAGAAGTCTGGTGGTTGAATGGGAAAATGTAGTTGTAGGACTTGCAAGCTGGCTGGGTAAGAGCAGTGTTCAGGTTGGTTCTACTACTGAGGTTCTTACCAGCAATACAAATGGCATAAAGCTTTCCAACAGCGATATCAGAGCCAGAATAGATGAGATACTTGGTATGCTTGAGGATAATGATCAGGATAATGCTCTTAGTCAGGTTTATAAGCTGAGTGTTTATGAGCTGGATCTTGATACCAAGCTTAAGATAGACAGAGTTATCAAGTCATTTACTAATGGAAAGATCAATACTGCTGTTGATATTCTTAAAAGTATGCTTGGTGAGTTAAACTGATAGTTTTATTTAAATACAGGTCTCCCGGTGTTAAGCCGGGAGATTTTTATATATTTACATTTATTTCTGTGTCTTTTTCATCTTCCAGTAATATTTCCAGAGGATCAATATATACATCTAACTCTTTATCGGATTTGGCGTTGCTATATCCATACGTGTTTCCGTATTCCGTAACTCTGTCAGATACTATATCAATATTTTCTTTATCGTTTTCTTTTGGGGATGAATATTTTCTTTTGGAAAGTCTCAGCTTGAACTCCTGCTGCTCAGCGAGCATATGTTCCGGCATACATCTGATGGCATACGAATAAATATCTATATCATATATATTTGATAGGATTATTATATCTTCGATAGATGCATTCAGCCTGCCTTTTTCTATTGCGTTATATGTCTGTCTTGAAGTGTGAAGCACCTCGGCTATTTCGCCTTGAGTGAGACCATATTCTTTTCGTAATCTTTTTAATATATTTGCCCAGTATATTTTCATTTTCGCGTCCTGTTTTTATAAATCCTGATATAGTTCGAGGTTTTACGGTTTCGTTATTTTAGTTATAGCCTTATCTGCTATAATGAGTAATAAGGTTTCTTTTTGGGTATCATTTATTGCTTAATTATGTTATCATAGGAAAATGTGTTGAAAGAGAAAAATGGCTTGTGATGAACACTTTTTATGTTTGAAATGTATGTATATATGTCTGAAATGAATATATTGATGTTTGGGAGGTTTTAAGATGAGTAAAGCGGATGAGATTTATATAAATATGTGTAAGGAAATACTTGAACATGGTGTAAGCACAGAGGGAGAGAAGGTTCGTCCAAAGTGGGAGGACGGTACATTTGCATATACCATGAAGAAATTTGGAATAGTTAACAGATATAATCTTGAAGAGGAATTTCCGGCTATAACACTTCGTAAGACTTATATTCGTTCTGCTATAGATGAGATACTCTGGATATGGCAGA
>DGRT01000055.1 GCA_002391105.1 Lachnospiraceae bacterium UBA4381
TAACATCTTTTCATAGGATAGAAGAAGAAAATACTTCGTTTGTTTATACCGGTGGGTACTCAGGAAGAACTGTGAAGAGATTTCTTCAATACATAAACAACAATAACCCAGACAGAAGCTTTTATCATTTTGGCGATCTGGATCCGGATGGGTTTTGCATACTGGATAATCTGATCGATACTACAGGAATAGATATAAAGCCTATTCATATGGACATGGAAAATCTTGTAAAGTATAAGTCCTATGCCAAACCTCTTTCAGAAAGAGATGCAAAACTTGCCAGATCATTAATTAGAAAAGGACGTAATATTGATATTTTAAAATACATGATAGAAGAGAATATAAAATTAGAGCAGGAGATCATTACATATAATTTAAAATAATCGCAATGATAATGTTCACATTTTTTTATAATGGCAGGAAAGGGCATTTTCCGACATTTTCCCAATTGATATTCTATGTGTTCTATCCGCATCATTTGCTGGTGGCATATATAATAAAACTGATAATTGGTGCGTAGTTTGTTTGAATAAATCTTTTAAAGATCAGATTTGAAGGTGCCAATACCATAAAAAGGGAGTAATAAAATTATGCTTCGTGACGATATAATAAGCGAATTATATAAAAAACAAGATATAAAATACAGGAATTTTCAGGCAAAACTGATTCCACCTAAGACAGTGGAGGATATGATCGGAGTCAGGACGCCTGAACTGAGAAAGTACGCAAAGGAGCTTCTGAAAAGAGAGGATGTCGGGGAGTTTCTCAGAATCCTGCCGCATGAATTCTTTGATGAATATCAGTTGCATGCTTTTATCATTTCCGGAATTAAGGACTATGACAAATGTATGGAAGAGGTAAACAGGTTCTTACCATATGTAGATAACTGGGCGACCTGTGACCAGCTTTCTCCAAAGGTTTTCAAGAAGAATCGTCCGGAGCTCCTGAAACAGATAATGAAATGGATTAAATCAAAAGAGACATATACAGTAAGATTTGGAATAGGAATGTTAATGGAGCATTTTCTTGATGAGGATTTTGATATTAAATATCCGGAGGTGGTAGCGAAAGTCCATTCAGAAGAGTATTACATTAATATGATGATAGCATGGTACTTTGCAACCGCCCTTGCAAAGCAGTATGATGCCATTCTTCCGTTTATTGAAGAAAAAAGACTCGATAAATGGACACATAACAAAGCTATTCAAAAATCTGTGGAAAGCTATCGTATAACCCCGAAGCAGAAGGAGTATCTTAAAACCCTTAGAGTAAAAAATTGATGATACTTTGATGGATATGGTATATATAAACTGATTCAGAAGCATTTAGCGTAAAATATGAATAAATATAATCAAATTATTATCGGGAGACCTGTTACATATGGAAATAATTGATAATAATATTACTCTTATAGGTATGCCGGCTTCCGGTAAAAGTACGGTGGGAGTAATACTTGCGAAAATACTGGGACTTAACTTCATAGATACGGATCTGGTGATACAGCAAAAAGAGAGTATGCTGCTATGTGATATTATAAAGAATCGCGGAGTAGAGGGATTCCTTAAAGCAGAGGAAACGGCAGTTCTATCAATTAAGCCTTCCAATACTGTAATTGCAACAGGAGGAAGTGTTGTATATAGTGAGGCGGGGATGAATTATCTGAAGAGTATCGGGAAGGTGGTATATCTAAAGGTTGATAAAGAGGAGCTGTTCGCCCGTCTTCATAACATCAGGCAGAGAGGTGTTGTATTACGGCAGGGAGAGACTCTGGATGAAATGTATGATAGCCGAAGTCTGTTATATGAAAAGTATGCGGACGTTATTATAGAAGAAACCCGTGCCTGTGTTGAAGAAACTGTTGAGAAGATAATAAAATCCATATAAATATTTAAATAAAGGATACTTTTATAATGGCGTGGGAAGAAGCATTTTTACTATATTTACAAAATAATGTCAGGACAGATGTTTTTGATCAGATTATGCGGTTTTTTTCTTTTTTGGGAAATGCAGGATGGTTTTGGATACTTATATGTATAGTTCTTGTTATATATAAGCCAACGCGCTCTATCGGAATAATCGCTTCTGTGTCTCTTGCGGTCAGTGCCGGTATATGCAATGGACTTCTCAAAACCATCATAAACAGGACCAGGCCGTATGATGCTATAGAGGGACTGGAATTAATAGCTAAAATGCCACATGATTCGAGTTTTCCATCGGGACATAGTAACGCTTCCTTTGCGGTAGCAGGTGCCGTAACCTGGTGCCTTTCAAAAAACAGAAAGTGGATAGGTGTGATCTTGATTCTGGTGGCTTCGGTCATTGCATTTTCAAGACTTTATGTAGGGGCGCATTATCCTACTGATGTTATAGCAGGAATAATACTTGGGACTTCAACCAGTTTATTGATTTACCTGCTTTTAAGGAAGAGGATAATTAAGCCGGTGGAACAGATTTAATGTACTGGAAAGGTATAGCTTTTTATTGGTGAGGGAAATGAACTTTCAAATGAATAGAGATGATGTCGAGAATCTTTTGGATCTAAAAGTAAGTCAGGGACGTATGACGCAGGAAAGAAAAGAAGAGCTGCTGAAGCAGTATGATGACAATCAAAATGGTTCTTCAGATCTTAAGTATCCAAGAATTGAACCGCAGGGGATTATGAGTGTTCCCGAAATGATAATTACATTAATACTTGCGATAATGCTTTGTGTAGCTGCTATGAAGGATATAAAATGGCTGCTTTTGGTGCTTGCAGGAGTCCTTTTTATCTTTGCACCGTATTCGACCTTGATGGATATGCTGAAGAAAAAGAAAAGAAATGGTTTATATATTCTGGTGATTGCAGAGCTATGCGGTATTCTTATGCTTAGCTATGGATTATTTCTTAAGTTTGGAAAAGCAAGCTGGATTTCTGCCGTTGACTCAGCAGGCGGAACTATTGCATGTGTTCTTATGATCGTTGTTGGACTCGGAATGGTAATAGGTAATCTGATCGTCAAAAGAGGAACTGTTCAGAGATGTACTCAGCCGGTGCAGGCAAAATGCGTAGAGCTTGTTCATCAGAGAAACAGCTCAGGATTCCGCCGCACACCTTTATATGAATTTTATTATGGTGGAGAAAACAGAACTGTACAAAGCGGAACATATTATAGAGGTCTGATCTATAAAAAGGGAATGCCTAAGATTGGAGAAACCAGAGAGATTCTTATTAATGCTGAAACGCTTGATGAATACTATGATCCGGTAATGTCCGGTCTTACTACGGTGTCTTTGGCAATATTAGCAGCTTTCTTTGTGGCTATGGGAATACTGGGGCTGGTTCTGGTATGATTCTGGTGTGATTACTCTATAATGCTGCAATAGGCTAAAACATTTATGATGGTTTTTTTGAAAAAGAAATAGAATGGAAAAGTGGGCTTCGATGGTGAGTGTGGATATGAGCATTTATGACAGGATAAAGGATAAGTTCATAATGAAAAATGCCTGGGAAGACTGGGCGTCATATCGTTCTCAGTTAACGGAGCTGATCCTTGAGCATGATCCTGAAAGTGTTATTATTATTGGAGCGGGACGGTGTAATGATATCGATCTCTTTACGCTTTTATCCGGAGGTAAGAAGGTTATTTGCGTAGATGTAGATGTGGCATCAATGAGGACTTCTATGGAAAGACTGCCTGATAATCTGAGAAGCAGGATTGAATGTAAGAATATATCCCTTACCGGAATTAGTGAAAAGGATATGGAGGTATTCTGCGACAGGATGCTTTCCTCGGCGAGAGACAAAGGGCAGGATATCTCAATGGATTATCTTAGAAGTGAGATGCTGCTCAACCTGGAAGCTTTACAAAAGAAGCTGATTCAGAGTGAAGAGGCGATACTCAGATATCTGCCTGAAAAATCCGCAGATACAGTAGTCTGCTGCGGCGTTCATAGTCAGCTTTTTTCAACACTTTCATTTTTTATCAGATCATATCTCGGCAGTCTGTATGACATTATTCCGGAAGTGACCGAGCTGGAAGCAGAGGCTGACAGAATAATACGTGATATGAATAACAGTATTATTCCGATAATTAATAATGCGCTGGCACGAGCTGCAGGCAGATATATAATCTTTGGAAATGAATATAGTCCCCAAAGTCCTGTGGAGGGAGCGGAGCAGTGCATTAGGAATGTCAGGGAGAATATGAATCCTGTTGAAAGACACTTAAGATGGGACTTCAACAGCCGGGAGGGAGTTGTTTACGATATGCTGCTTCAGGAGTGTATTCTGAGTTAAACGTGATTATAAAGCAAATCTGAACAGATAAAACAAATCTGATCAGGAAAAACAAAACTGAACTGACAAAACAGATCTGAACAAGCAAAACAAATCTGAACTGACAAAACAGATCTGAATAAGCAAAACAAATCTGAAATGGCATAAAAAATCTGTTGACAAATCAAATTAATATGGAGTATAATCCAAAACTGTTAAAGGCAATGGCGTCTTAGAGATATAACTCTAGGGCGCCTTTTTTTGTTCATTTGTGGAAAAGGAGATATGGCTATGGAAAAGATTAATGTACCTGAGCTTTTTGGTTCTCTTGTTTTCGATGACAGAGAAATGAAGGCGAGATTATCAGATGATGTTTATGCATCTCTTAAAAAGACTATTGATGAAAATGCAAAGCTGGACGAAAATGTTGCAGATGCAGTTGCACTTGAGATGAAGAAATGGGCTATCGAGAATGGAGCAACACATTTTACACACTGGTTTCAGCCGCTTACTGGAGTGACAGCAGAAAAGCATGACAGCTTCATAGAGCCGACTGCTGACGGAGGAGTGGTTATGGAATTCTCCGGCAAAGAGCTAATCAAGGGTGAGCCGGATGCTTCGTCTTTTCCATCAGGAGGACTTAGAGCTACATTTGAGGCAAGAGGTTATACAGCCTGGGATCCTACTTCCTATGCATTTATCAAGGATCATACACTTTGTATCCCTACAGCCTTCTGCTCATATTCAGGAGAGGCACTCGATAAGAAGACACCGCTTCTCAGATCCATGCAGGCTATCAACAGACAGGCTCTCAGGATATTAAAGCTTTTTGGTACAGAAGCAAAGTATGTAAGAACAAGTGTAGGACCTGAGCAGGAATATTTTCTTGTCGATAAGGAGGTCTTCAATAAGAGACCGGATCTCAAATACACCGGCAGAACACTGTTTGGTGCGATGCCTCCTAAGGGACAGGAAATGGATGATCATTACTTCGGAGTTATCAAGCCGAGAGTATCTGAGTTTATGGAGGATTTGAACCGGGAGCTCTGGAAGCTGGGAATACTTGCCAAGACAGAGCACAACGAGGTTGCACCCGCACAGCATGAACTGGCTCCGATATATTCAACCACTAATATTGCAACAGATTCCAATCAGCTTACTATGGAAATAATGAAGAAGGTAGCGGCAAGACATGGCATGGAATGTCTCCTGCATGAGAAACCATTTGCAGGGGTAAATGGATCAGGAAAGCATAATAACTGGTCTATAGGAACAGATACGGGAATCAATCTTCTTTCACCGGGGAAAACCCCTTATGAAAATGCTCAGTTTCTGTTATTCCTTGCAGCAGTTATCCAGGCAGTAGATGATTATCAGGATCTTCTGAGACTTTCTGTTGCAACTGCGGGAAATGATCACAGACTTGGAGCAAATGAAGCACCGCCGGCAATCATATCAATCTTCCTCGGAGATGAGCTGACAGCCATACTTAAAGCAATCAGGGAAGACAGACCATATGAAGGAACTGAAGAGGTCAAGATGAAGCTTGGAGTTCATTCGCTTCCAAGATTCAGACGTGATACTACTGATAGAAACAGAACATCGCCATTTGCATTTACAGGCAATAAGTTCGAGTTCAGATCACTTGGCTCCTCCAATAGTATAGCCTGCTGCAACATAATGTTAAATGCAGCTGTAGCAGAGAGCCTTCGTCAGTATGCTGATGAGCTGGAGCATGCGGAGGATTTTGAAACCTCACTTCATAATCTGATTAAGAGGGTTATTACAGAGCATCAGAGAATACTCTTTGATGGAAATGGTTATGGAGAAGAATGGATCAAGGAGGCGACAGAGGTAAGAGGGCTGTCAAACCTTAAAACTACTGCCGATGCTATGCCACATCTTCTTGATGAGAAGAACAAGAAGATGCTTATGGAGCATAAGGTTTTCACGGAAGCAGAGCTTCAGTCAAGATGTGAGATAATGCTTGAAAACTATGTAAAGACAGTAAATATCGAAGGACTTACCATGGTGGATATGGTCCGTAAGAACTATCTTCCCGCAATAGAAAGATACCTTTACAGACTTGCAGAAACAACATCACTTATGAGACAGGTCAGTGACAAGGTTAAATGCAATTACGAGGTATCTACAATGGAAAGATTATCTGAACTTACAGACTGTATTTTAGAGGCAGTCAAGGAACTGGAAGGTGCGCTTGCAGATTTCAAGAATCTTGAAGATGTATTTGAGTCATCTGCATTTGTAAGAGACGAAATGCTTCCGAAGATGGAAACTCTTAGAAAATATGTTGACGAAGCAGAGATGCTCACATCTCAGAGAGACTGGCCATTCCCAAGCTATGGACAGCTACTGTTCAGCGTTCAGTAATGTGACAAGGGGACAGGCACCTTGTCACCAAAAAAAATTAATTAAAAATAGTATTGACTTTTTAAAATAAAGTATTATACTGATATTGTTTTAAAAAGTTAATAAATAGATGAGGAGCAAAGGCGCTTCGAGTACTGTACTCGAAGTGCCTTTTTTAATGTGACAAGGTGCCTGTCCCCTTGTCACCAAAGGGAGGAATTATGGAAGAGAGAATGAAAGACTTGAGAAGCCAGGGGTTATATGATGCATCCTTTGAACATGATAACTGTGGTATCGGTGCTATCATTCAGATAGATGGAAAGCCGGGTCATCAGCTTGTTGCTGATGCTCTTAGTATAGTAGAGAATCTGGAGCATAGAGCCGGTAAGGATGCTGAGGGTAAAACAGGAGATGGTGTCGGAATTCTTACTCAGATTCCTCATAAATTCTTTGCAAAGGTAATGAAGAAACAGGGCATAGAATTGCCTGATTACAGAGGCGGGGATAAGAAGAGTGGTAAGCATCTAAGAAACTACGGAGTAGGTATGTTCTTCTTCCCTGAAAATGATCTTGAGAGAAGACAGGCAAAGTCCATGTTTGAGATTATTGTAAAAAAAGCCGGCATGAATATTCTTGGGTGGAGAAGTGTAAATATTCATCCGGAGGTTTTGGGAACAAAGGCAAGAGAATGTATGCCGGTTATTGAACAGGTATTTATCGAAAGACCTGAAGAATTAAAAGAAGGCTTCAGATCCTTAGATACGTTGGATAAAAAGGAAAATGATCCGGATCTTGCTTTCGACAGAAAGCTTTATATCATAAGACGTGAATTTGAACAGTGTAATGTTAATACTTATGTTCCGTCACTTTCCTGCAGAACTATAGTTTACAAGGGTATGTTTCTGGTGGGACAGCTCAGAACCTTCTTTGGAGACCTTACTGATAAAGATTATGAGTCAGCCATTGCAATGGTACATTCCAGATTCTCTACAAATACGAATCCGAGCTGGAACAGAGCTCATCCAAACCGTCTGATGGTTCATAACGGCGAGATCAATACGATAAAAGGAAATGCAGATAAGATGCTTGCACGTGAAGAAACCATGCACTCAGATCTTTTTAGTGAAGAGGATATGACAAAGGTTCTTCCGGTTATTTCTTCAAGTGGTTCTGATTCTGCAATGCTGGATAATACACTGGAATTTCTGGTGATGAGTGGTATGGATCTGCCGCTTGCAGCAATGATCGCTATTCCTGAACCCTGGGCTCATAATGAAACACTTTCCCAGGAGGAAAGAGATTTTTATCAATACTACGCAACCATGATGGAGCCGTGGGATGGCCCTGCCTCAATACTGTTCTCTGATGGAGATGTTATGGGAGCGATACTTGATAGAAATGGACTGAGACCATCACGTTATTATGTAATGGATGACGGCAGGCTTATCCTGTCATCAGAGGTTGGAGTTCTTCCTCTGGAGGAAAGTCATATTATCAGGAAGGAACGCCTTCACCCCGGAAAAATGCTTCTGATAGATACCAGAGTGAACAGGATATTTACTGATGAAGAGATAAAAGAAAAATATGCTCATAAGCAGCCCTTTGGTGAATGGCTGGATATGAGTCTTATGGAGCTTAAGAATATAAAGATTCCAAATGAGAAGATTCCGGCTATAACAGGGGATGACAGAAAGAAGCTGCAGAAAGCATTTGGCTATACCTACGAAAACTATCGGGAGGGAATCCTGAATATGGCGCTGAATGCTACTGAGCAGATAGGCTCTATGGGAGTTGATACCCCGATAGCGGCACTTTCCGGAGAGTATCAGCCGCTGTTCTACTATTTTAAGCAGTTGTTCGCCCAGGTTACCAATCCTCCGATTGATGCAGAGAGAGAGAAGATAGTAACCTCCAGAACAGTATATGTTGGTAAAAACGGTAATCTTTTGGAAGAAAAGGCGGAAAACTGTCATGTGCTCAAGATACATAATCCTATCCTGACAGATCTGGATATGCTGAAGATAAAGCATCTTGATAAGGATGGCATCAAGGCTGAGAAGGTATCACTTCTGTATTACAAGAGTACCCCGATGAAAAGAGTTCTGGATCATCTGTTTGTAGAAGTGGATAAGGCGTATCGTGATGGAGCAAGTGTCCTTATTCTTTCTGATAGAGGTGTTGATGAGAATCATGTGGCAATCCCATCACTGCTAGCTGTTTCAGCAGTACATAAACATCTTGTAGAGACAAAAAAATGTACCGCCATGTCACTTATTCTTGAGTCAGGGGAACCGCGGGAGGTACACCATTTTGCAACCCTTCTCGGATATGGTGCATCTGCAGTCAATCCTTATCTTGCACATAGTACTATTCAGGAGCTTATAGATGATGGGCTTCTTGATAAGGATTACTATGCGGCAGTTGATGACTATGATAATGCCATTTTAAATGGAATAGTTAAGATATCATCAAAGATGGGCATATCAACTGTTCAGTCATATCAGGGCAGTAAGATATTTGAAGCAATAGGAGTTTCAGAGGAAGTGATAAATGAATACTTCCCCGGTACGGTCAGCAGAGTTGGAGGTATTACTCTGGAGGATATTGCCAGAAATGTTGATATGCAGCATAGCAAAGCATTTGATCCACTGGGACTTCCGGTAAATCTTGAGCTTACTGCAACCGGAAGACACAGACTTCGTTCCCGGGGCGAAAATCACAGATATAATCCCAAAACTATTCATATGCTTCAGCTATCAACCAGAGAAGGAAGCTATGAGAAATTCAAGGAATATACCTCAATGGTTGATAGAGAGGATACAGGCTATCTTAGAAGTCTTATGGAGTTCAGCTACCCGGAGCAGGGCATCCCTATCGAAGAGGTTGAGAGCGAGACTGAGATAGTACAGAGATTTAAAACAGGTGCTATGTCATATGGTTCGATTTCGGAGGAGGCTCATCAGACTCTTGCTATAGCAATGAATCATCTGCATGGAAAGTCTAATAGTGGTGAAGGCGGAGAAAGCGATGAGAGGATTGTCTCTGCAGGAACCAGAGATGACAGAAGCTCAGCTATCAAGCAGGTGGCAAGCGGAAGATTTGGAGTGACCAGCAAATATCTGGTAAGTGCCAGGGAGATACAGATCAAGATGGCTCAGGGAGCCAAGCCGGGAGAGGGAGGTCATCTTCCGGGCAAAAAGGTGTACCCCTGGATTGCAAAGACCAGACATTCAACACCGGGAGTGAGCCTGATATCTCCACCGCCTCATCATGATATATATTCCATCGAGGATCTGGCGCAGCTTATATATGACCTGAAAAATGCAAATAAAAATGCACGTATATCTGTAAAGCTGGTTTCAGAGGCCGGTGTTGGAACAGTTGCGGCCGGTGTTGCGAAGGCTGGTGCTGAGGTAATCCTCGTTTCAGGATATGACGGAGGAACAGGTGCGGCACCGCTTAGCTCAATCCATAATGCTGGTCTTCCGTGGGAAATGGGACTTGCAGAAACTCATCAGACACTTGTTGCAAATGGCCTCAGGAATCAGGTGGTAATAGAAACTGATGGAAAGCTGATGAGCGGAAGAGATGTAGCGATTGCTGCTATCCTTGGCGCAGAGGAATTCGGCTTTGCGACAGCACCACTGGTAACTATGGGCTGTGTAATGATGAGAGTCTGTCAGAATGATACCTGCCCTATGGGTGTAGCTACCCAGAATCCGGAGCTTAGAAAGAGGTTTAGCGGAAAGCCGGAATATGTAGAGAATTTTATGCTTTTTATCGCAAGAGAGCTTCGTGAATATATGGCAAGGCTCGGTGTCAGAAGACTGGATGAGCTGGTTGGAAGAACTGATCTGCTTAAGGTTAAGGACAGGGTGACAGAGGATGTCAAGGCTTCTGATAGTATGAACTCAAAGGTTCTTCTTGATCTCAGCCATATCCTTGTAGATATGTCAGAGATTGATCATGCAGAGCAGGTATTTAATCCTGAATTAAAATATGACTTCAGGCTGGAAGAAACCAAAGATGAAGCAGTACTGCTGGCATCGAAGGAGATAAAAGAATTGCTAAGGTCTTCGGGTAAAAAGCCGGATGCCGGAGGATTTAAGAGTAATACTGAAGATAAGACTCGAAATAATACCGGAGTTAAGACTGGAAATAATACCGGAGTTAAGACTGAAGATAAGGGTGGAATAAGTCTGGATATTAGTCTGACTAATACGGACAGAGCCTTTGGAACGCTTCTTGGTGCAGAGATAACCAGAAGTTATTCTGAGGGACTGGATGAGGACAGTATTGTAATAAACTGCACAGGAGCAGGAGGACAGAGCTACGGTGCATTTATCCCTAAAGGACTTACACTTAAGCTGACCGGTGACAGTAATGATTACTTTGGCAAAGGTCTTTCGGGTGGAAAACTTATAGTTCATGCCCCGGAGGATGCAAAGTATGATCCCGAAGCCAATATTATCATAGGAAATGTGGCACTGTACGGCGCAACCTCAGGCGAGGCATATATAGCAGGTATGGCAGGAGAAAGATTTTGTATCAGGAATTCCGGTGCTACTGCGGTAGTTGAAGGAGTTGGAGAGCATGGCTGCGAATACATGACCGGAGGTAAGGCGGTAATACTGGGACCGACCGGAAAGAACTTTGCTGCAGGTATGAGCGGAGGCGTGGCTTATGTACTGGATGAGCATAATACCCTTTACAGAAATCTCAATAAACAACTGGTGAATATGGAGCTTCTTGAATATAAAAATGATATAGAAGAGCTGCGCAGAATTATAGAAAAGCATGTAGAATACACAGGCTCTAAGAAGGGAAAGAGAATCCTTGATAATTTCAGCGAGTATGTGAAGCATTTCAAGAAGATAATTCCTGCTGACTATAAGGAGATGCTCAGACTTACTGCAGAAGGCGAAGAGAGAGGCATGGATCACGAGCAGGCTGAGGTTGAAGCATTTACAAGACTTGTTGGTTGATCAGGATGAAGGGTTACTGTCTTAAGACAAATAGAGAAAAGGTAGTGGTATTACTCAGCATGAGTTACAGGCTTGTTATTTGGCGGTGATTATGATTAGTAGAAAGGAATAGCGTATGGGTAAGCCGACAGGTTTTTTAGAGTATTCAAGATTAGATGGACCGGTGATTTCAGAAGAGGATAGAGTTAACAGCTTTAATGAATTTCACAGACTTCTGACTATAGAGGAGCAGCGTAAGCAGGCAGCCAGATGCATGGACTGTGGTGTTCCATTTTGCCAGGCGGGAGTCATGATATCAGGAATGGCATCAGGCTGTCCCCTGCATAATCTGGTTCCGGAAACAAATGATCTTCTGTTTAGAGGCGATGTGGAGCAGGCATACAGGAGACTTGCTACAACTCACAGTTTTCCTGAGTTTACATCCAGAGTATGTCCTGCACTGTGCGAGGCTGCCTGTACCTGTGGACTGCACGGTGATTCGGTTTCGACGAAGGAAAATGAGAAAACTATTATTGAATACGCCTTTGAACATGGACTTGTGAAGGAAGAGAGCCCTAAGATAAGAACCGGTAAGAGGGTGGCAGTTGTAGGGAGCGGTCCATCGGGACTTGCAGCAGCCCATCTTCTGAACTTAAGAGGGCATCAGGTAACTGTTTATGAAAGACGTGACAGGGTGGGTGGACTTCTTAGATATGGTATTCCTAACATGAAGCTTGATAAGTCTGTTATAGACCGAAGGGTCAGGATGATGGAAGAGGCAGGGATAGTATTTGAGACAAATGTAGATGTCTGCGGAGGCGATAAGTATCCTGCAGAACTCTCCGGTAAGATTTCAGACAAAGCCTCATATAATGATTCCGGAAAAACATCTGATATAAGACATATTTCCGCTGAGGTACTAATTAAGGAATATGATGCCGTTGTTCTTGCGTGTGGTGCATCAAATCCGAGAGACATAAAAGCACCCGGAAGAGATGCGAAAGGGATATACTTCGCAGTTGATTATCTTACACAGGTAACCAAGAGACTGCTGGATACTGATATGAAGAAGCCTCCTTATGAACTGGCAAAGGATAAGGATGTTATTGTGATTGGAGGCGGCGATACCGGAAATGACTGTGTAGGTACCAGCATTCGTCTGGGTGCACGTTCAGTTACGCAGCTTGAAATGATGCCCAAGGCTCCCGATGAAAGGCTGATTACTAATCCATGGCCTGAATGGCCCAGGGTATGTAAGACGGATTACGGACAGGAAGAGGCTATACAAAAATTCGGTCATGATCCCAGGATATATCAGACAACAGTAAAGGAATTCGTCAAGGATTCCAATGGAAATCTTCAGTCAGTAATAATCATTTCCCTTGAAGCAAAAAAGGACAAGAAGACGGGCAGACTGAATATGGTTCCGGTGGAAGGAAGTGAAAAGAAGCTTCCGGCTCAGCTTGTGTTAATAGCTGCAGGCTTTCTTGGAAGTGAAGAATATGTAACCAAAGGCTTTGGAGTAGAGGTGAATGTCAGAACAAATGTATCCACAGCACCGGGTAAATATAAAACAAGCATTGACAGGGTATATACAGTTGGTGATATGCATAGAGGTCAGTCACTTGTAGTGTGGGCGATAGCTGAGGGAAGGGAGGCTGCTCAGGAGATAGACAGGGATCTGATGGGATATACCAATCTGTGATGCAGCTAATCGGAATAAATGGAAAAGCGGGCGAAGCGATATATAAATATCAATCAAAGCGATATATAAATATCAATCAAAGGGATGGATTCACAGAACAAAAGCAGCAGAAGGGGAGAAGAAAGGGAATAGAAATAGAATGGAAATCGAATAGAAAAGAATGGAAAAAGAGTGGAAAAAGAGTGGAATAAATAGAATGGAAAGGAATAAAAAATGATAAAGTATATATTTGTAACCGGAGGAGTAGTATCCGGACTCGGCAAGGGTATAACAGCGGCTTCATTGGGAAGACTATTAAAAGCCAGAGGTCTGAAGGTTGCAGCCCAGAAGCTGGATCCCTATATAAATGTGGATCCCGGTACGATGAGTCCGTATCAGCATGGAGAGGTATATGTAACTGAGGACGGTGCTGAAACAGATCTTGATCTGGGACACTATGAAAGATTTATAGATGAAAATCTGAATAAATATTCGAACCTTACTTCCGGAAAAGTATATTGGAATGTGCTGAATAAGGAACGTCGTGGAGAATACCTGGGTTCAACAGTTCAGGTTATTCCGCATATTACGAATGAGATAAAGGAATTTGTATATAGAGTAGGAAATGAAACAGATGCAGATGTAGTTATAACAGAGATAGGCGGAACTATAGGTGATATAGAGTCCCAGCCTTTTCTGGAGGCTGTCAGGCAGATTTCCCTTGAGGTGGGAAAGAAGAACAGCCTTTTTATTCATGTGACATTGGTTCCGTATTTACATGGGTCTAATGAACATAAGTCCAAGCCGACTCAGCATTCAGTTAAAGAGCTGCAGGGCATGGGTATCAATCCGAATGTCATAGTACTCAGATGTGACGAACCCCTCGAAGAGTCTATCTTTCAGAAGATATCCATGTTTTGTAATGTAAAGGAGGACTGTGTTATAGAAAACCGCACACTTCCTAATCTTTACGAGGCTCCGCTGATGCTGGAGAAGGCTGGACTTTCTGATGTGGTATGCCGTGAGCTGGAGATCGAAGCCCCGAAGGCGGACATGACAGAATGGCATGATATGGTCTGCAGCATCACCAGCAGAAACAGAGAGGTAAAGATAGGACTGGTAGGAAAATATGTACAGCTCCATGATGCATATCTTTCTATCGTAGAAGCACTTAATCATTCGGGCTTTAAGCTCAATACTCATGTGACGATAGAGTGGATAGATTCTGAGGAGATTACACCGGATAATTATAAGGATAAGCTGAGTCGGGTAAGTGCCATACTGGTACCGGGCGGTTTCGGAGAACGTGGTATAGAGGGCATGATTCTTGCTGCCAGATATGCCAGAGAAAATGAGATACCATACTTTGGAATATGCCTTGGTATGCAGATAGCTGTTATAGAGTATGCCAGAAATGTAGCAGGAATAGCTGATGCCAACTCAGGAGAATTCAATGAGCTGTGCACTAATAAGGTTATAGATTTTATGCCCGGACAGTCAGACAGTATAGATAAGGGAGGAACACTTCGTCTGGGCAGCTATCCTTGTCATATTATCGGTGGTACACTTCTGGAAGAAATATATAAAGACAAAGAAAATGTGGATCATATGCCGGATTCATCTGATCTGCTTATAAGAGAACGACATAGACACAGATATGAATTTAATAATAAATACCGTGAACTGTTAACAGAAAAAGGACTTGTTATATCAGGTCTTTCTCCTGACGGAGAACTTGTTGAGACAGTAGAGCTTAGCGGACATCCATTTTACCTTGGAGTACAGTTCCATCCTGAATTCAAATCCCGTCCCAACAGACCTCATCCTATATTTCTAAAGTTTGTTGAGAAAGCGCTGGGTACACCTCGAGAAAACTAAAATCTGTTTCAAATGACTAAGCCAGGCTATGGGTAACACGGCTTCATATCCTGCCGGGGAGAAGGAACTGCATATAGAAATCAGGTCAGACAAATAATCTGTTAAGTGAGGAAGAAAATGACTGGTGATATATTAGTGAATAATCAGAGTGATAAAATACATGAAGAATGTGGTGTCTGTGGTATATATTCAGATACGCCTTATGATATTGCGACAGATATCTACTATGGGCTGTACGCACTTCAGCATAGAGGGCAGGAAAGCTGCGGGATAGTTGTAAATGATGATGGTCTGTTCTTTTCACATAAGGATCTTGGCCAGGTCAGTACAGTGTTTGATTCTGAGGAGCTTGGAAAGCTTCCTGATGGATGTATGGCAGTGGGACATGTAAGATATGGAACCACAGGTGGTAATAACAGAGTCAACACACAGCCTATCGAGGTTAATCATCAGAAGGGCAAGATGGCTCTGGCTCACAATGGAAATATCAGCAATGCCTATGATCTGAGAAATGAACTGGAGCTTGGTGGAGCCATATTTCATACGACCTCTGACACAGAGATCATAGCATATATAATTACAAGAGAGAGACTTAAGACAGCATCTATCGAACAGGCGGTTCTTGGTTCCATGAAGTATCTGGAAGGAGCTTATTCTATAGTGCTCATGTCCGCCTCCAAGATGATAGCTGCACGGGATCCTCATGGCTACAGACCACTTTGCTATGGAATAATAGAGGGAAAAACTGTAAAATATGTAATTGCATCAGAAAGCTGTGCGCTGGAGTCCGTTGGCGCAACATTTGTAAGAGACCTGAGACCGGGTGAAGTTATGGTTTTTTCTTCAGAGGGAGTTAAAAGCTTTACTGACTACTGCGATACCGAAAAAGGTCAGATATGTATATTTGAATATATATATTTCTCCAGACCGGATTCTGTAATAGATGGAGTGTCAGTTCACGAGGCAAGACTCAGGGCTGGTGAGATACTGGCTAAGGAGCATCCGGTTGAGGCTGATATTGTGGTTGGAGTTCCTGATTCGGGACTTGATGCTGCGCTTGGTTATTCCCGATACTCCGGTATTCCTTATGGAATAGGATTTATAAAAAATAAATATATCGGAAGAACCTTCATATCTCCGACTCAGAATGAGAGAAACAGCCAGGTCAGGATAAAACTAAATCCCATCAGTTCTGCAGTGAAGGATAAGAGGGTAATACTTGTAGATGACTCGATAGTTAGAGGAACTACCAGTGGAAGAATAGTTAAACTTCTGAGAGATGCGGGAGCAAAAGAGGTACATATGAGAATTTCTTCACCACCTTTTTTGAATCCGTGTTATTATGGTACAGATATAGATACCAGGGATAAACTTATAGCATGTCACAACTCAGTGGAAGAGATAGCCCGTATTATAGGTGCAGATTCTCTGGGGTATCTCCCCGTGGATTCGCTCTCTTCCTTGGTGGGACATGGTTTTTACTGTGATGCCTGCTTTACGGGAAAATATGCTACCAGGATTCCTGAGGTTGTAAGTAAAAACAGATTTGAAAAGAGGCTGTCGGAAAGATGAAAGATTACAATAAGAAAATAATACTTGAGGATGGAACTGAGTATCTGGGATATTCCTTTGGTGCTGATACAGAGGCTGTATGCGAGATAGTATTTAACACCTCCATGGCAGGTTATCAGGAAATAGTTACCGATCCGTCATATACCTATCAGGCGGTGGTAATGTCATATCCACTTATAGGCAATTACGGAATAACAGATGAGGATTCTGAGAGCAGAATAGTTTCCGTTGGAGCACTTATAGTCAGGGACTATAATGATGAGCCATCGAACTTCAGATTTACCAAAACACTTTCGGAATTACTAAGTGAAAATGGGATTCCCGGAATATACGGAATAGATACACGAAAGCTTGTAAGGAGCATCCGGGATCTTGGTTCCAGAAGAGTGCTGATAACCGGTGTGGAAACAGGTATTAGTGAAGGACTTAAGATAATAGCTGAAACTCCTGTAAAGAGAGATGCGGTTTCACAGGTCAGCTCAAAGAAAAGATGGTATGCAAGAACTGCCAATCCAAGATACAGTGTGGTCGCTATCGACTGCGGAATGAAGATGAATATAGTTCGGATGCTGAACAGAAGTGGCTGTAATGTAACGGTAGTTCCATATAATACCAGCTATGAGGATATATTATCTATTAATCCGGACGGGCTGTTTATATCAAATGGACCGGGAGATCCGGAGGATGTTCCGGAGGTGATAGAAGCTCTGAAAAAGCTTCATGGAAGGATGCCTATGTTCGGTATATGCCTCGGCCATCAGCTTCTTGCCCTTTCCTATGGAGCCAAAACCTATAAGCTGAAATTCGGTCATAGAGGAGGCAATCATCCGGTTCAGGACATTCGTACCGGAAGGATAGAGATGACCAGTCAGAATCATAGCTATGCGGTTGATATGGATTCTGTGGAGGGAACCGGACTGGAGGTATCACATATCAATCTTCTTGACAGAACTGTAGAGGGTCTTGAGAAAAGGGAGGACAGGGTATTCTCTGTTCAGTATCATCCTGAGAGTGCTCCGGGACCGCAGGACAGCACCTATTTGTTTAAGAGATTTACAGATTATATGGATGAATATAAGAAGCTGAAGGATGTGGAGGGAATGGAAAATGCCTAAGAGAACGGATATTAAGAAGGTACTTGTTATAGGCTCCGGTCCCATTGTAATAGGACAGGCGGCTGAGTTTGATTATGCCGGAACTCAGGCATGTCTTGCTCTTAAGGAAGAAGGCTATGAAGTAATCCTTGCCAATTCCAATCCTGCCACGATAATGACGGACAATTCTGTTGCGGATAAGGTATATATGGAGCCGCTTACACTTGAGTATGTTGCGAGAATATGCAGATATGAGAGACCTGATGCAATAGTGCCCGGTATCGGTGGTCAGACAGGCCTCAATCTTGCCATGCAGCTTAATGATAAGGGAGTTCTGGAGGAGTGTGAGATAGAGCTTCTGGGTACAGATGCAGCCAGTATAAGATGCGCTGAGGATAGAGAACAGTTCAAAGAGCTGTGCGAGAGGATAGGAGAGCCGGTAGTTCCCTCTGAGATAACCTACAGTATAGAGGAAGGACTGAAGGCGGCAGAAGATATAGGATATCCGGTTATATTGAGACCTGCATTTACGCTGGGTGGAACGGGTGGAGGCTTTGCCAACAGTCCCGAAGAAATGAAAGAAATGATGAAGAATGCCCTGGCACTGTCTCCGGTTCATCAGGTTCTCGTTGAAAAAAGCATCAAGGGATATAAGGAAATAGAATATGAGGTAATGAGAGATGCAAATGATACAGCTCTCGTTGTATGTAATATGGAGAATCTTGATCCTGTAGGAATTCATACAGGCGACTCGATAGTAGTGGCACCGAGTCAGACACTTACCAACAAGGAGTATCATATGCTGAGAGACAGTGCCCTCAAAATCATAAGGGCGCTTCAGGTAAAGGGCGGCTGTAATGTGCAGTTTGCTCTGGATCCACAGTCCTTTAAGTACTACGTTATAGAGGTCAATCCGAGAGTTTCACGTTCATCCGCTCTTGCTTCAAAGGCAAGCGGTTATCCTATAGCAAGGGTATCTGCGAAGATTGCGGTGGGTATGAATCTGGAAGAGATTTATCTTGCGAATACACCTGCATGCTTTGAGCCTTCACTGGATTATGTTGTGACCAAGATGCCTCGATTCCCGTTTGACAAGTTCGACAGTGCGTCAAATATTTTATCTACCCAGATGAAAGCAACGGGCGAGGTCATGAGTGTCGGAAGAACTCTGGAGGAAAGCCTTTTAAAAGCTATAAGATCTCTTGAGGATGGTAAAAATCATATTCATCTGGAGAAGTTTGATGTTAAGAGCCTGTCAGAAAAACCGGAGCCGGAAAACAGGAAGGAGGCTATAGACAAGCTTCTTAAATATATAGAAAATGGAACGGATGACCGTATATATGCCCTGTCACAGCTTATATGGCTGGGAGTGGATCTGCAGGTGATTCAGAGCAGAACGGGAATAGATATGTTTTTCCTGTATAAGATAAAGAATATAGTAAGCCATGAGAAAGAGCTGGAGAAGCTGACGGAAGGCTATAAGACCGGCGATGACATTTCACTTTATTTAGACAGAAATGTACTGTATCAGTCCAAGAAAATGGGCTTTTCGGATTCCTACATTGCTGAGCTTGCGGGATGCAGTGAAGAGGATATCTGGAGACTTAGAAAAAGCTATGATATAAAGCCTGTTTATAAGATGATAGATACCTGTGCAAGCGAATTTGAAAGCTATGTACCATATTTTTATTCTACTTATGAAGAGGAAAATGAGTCGGTAGTTTCAGATAAAGAAAAGATAATTGTTCTGGGATCCGGTCCTATCAGAATCGGTCAGGGTGTGGAGTTTGATTATTCAACAGTACATGCTGTGAAAACAATACATGAAATGGGCTATGAGGCTATAGTTATTAATAATAATCCGGAGACTGTTTCAACGGATTATACTACTGCGGATAAGCTTTACTTTGAACCTCTTACCGCTGAGGATATAATGAATATCATAGATCTGGAGAAGCCTCTGGGAGTAATTGCCTCCCTGGGTGGTCAGACGGCTGTGAATCTGGCTGAACCACTTACTGAAAGAGGAGTAAAGATCATTGGAACAGACTGCGATGCCATCTTTAGAGCTGAAGACAGGGATGCATTTGAAGGCGTGATAGAGAGTCTTAAGATCCCGCATCCGAAGGGAGAGGCAGTTACCGATATAGAAAGTGGAGTGCAGGCAGCTCAGAGGATAGGCTATCCTGTACTGGTACGTCCCAGCTTCGTGCTTGGCGGACGCGCCATGGAAATAGTCGCAAATGATGAGATGCTCAGACATTATCTGAAAACTGCTGTGGAAGTGGATGTGGATAGACCTGTACTTGTAGATAAGTATATCGTGGGTAAAGAGGTTGAGGTCGATGCCATCTGTGACGGGAAAGATGTATTTCTCCCCGGAATCATGGAGCTTGTGGAAAGAACAGGAGTACATTCCGGAGACAGCACGAGTGTTTATCCGCCATATTCCATATCGGACAAGGTCAAGGCTACTATAGCGGATTACACAGAAAAGCTGGGACTTGGAATAGGAATCAGAGGACTCTTCAATATTCAGTTCATAGTAGATAAAAAAGAAAATGTTTATATCATCGAGGTCAATCCAAGAGCGTCCAGAAGTGTTCCGTTTTTATCCAAATCAACAGGCTACAATCTGGTGGATATAGCGACCAGGGTTATGCTTGGGGAAAGCCTAAAGGAGCAGGGCTACACAGGAACTGCAACGGAGGGCGGCAGGAAAAAGGAGCAGGCGGAAAAAGCCGGAGAAGCCTTCAGAAAATACTGGTATGTAAAAGCACCTGCATTTTCCTTTGAAAAGCTGAATGGCATGGATGCATATCTGTCTCCGGAAATGAAATCCACCGGAGAAGCTATAGGTTATGATACAAGCCTTAAGAGAGCATTTTATAAGGCGCTGCAGGCGTCCGGTATTAAGATGAAGGAATATGGAACAGTAATGGTTACTCTTGCTGATGAGGACAAGGAGGAGGCACTTCCGCTTGTCAGAAGATTCTACGAACTGGGTTTTAATATTGAGGCAACTGTAGGTACAGGAGAGTTTCTGAAGGAGCATGGAATCAGAACCAGAATAAAGGGAAAGCTGAGCGATGGAAGTGACGAAGTGCTGAAGTCAATCCAGGCCGGTTATGTAAGCTATATCATAAATACGAGAGCTATACTTTCCGGTATTCATTATCAGGATGGGGCCCAGATCAGAAGATGCGCTATAATGAACGGAGTGACGATGTTTACATCACTTGATACGGTAAGAATACTTCTGGAGGTGCTGGAGGATATTACGCCAAGGATTTCCAAGATATGATGAATATTTTTGTTTTGGGAACTATTTGATTAGTTATAATTGGAGAATAACATGAGTTACACAGAATCAGAAATAATGGAATATATAGAAGATGAGGATGCCAAGTTTATAAGACTTGCCTTCAGGGATGCCTACGGGGTTCAGAAGAATATCTCTGTAATGCCTACTGAGATTCATAAAGCATTTAATAGCGGAGTACCTATTAATGCCAGAGCTATCAGAGGATTTGAGGGATATAAGGAGCCTAATCTGTATCTAAAGCCTGATCCCGCTACTATGGCGGTTCTTCCCTGGCGTCCGGATTCCGGAAGGGTTCTCAGAATGTTCTGTGATGTATGCACTGCAGATGGTGAACCTTATGAGGCGGATACACGTAACATTCTCCGGACTGCAGTAAAGAAGGCTGAGAGTAAGGGAATCGAGTTCAAGTTTGGTTCTGAGATGGAATTCTATCTTTTTAAGCTAAGTGATGAAGGAACTCCAACAACCCTGCCTTATGATAATGCAGGTTATCTGGATATAGCACCTCTTGACAGAGGAGAAAATATTCGTCGTGAGATATGTCTTACGATAGAAGAGATGGGGCTTACTCCGGAAAGGTCACATCATGAGAGAGGACCCGGTCAGAATGAGATAGACTTCCATTATGGCAAGCCTATGAAGGCTGCGGATCAGATCATAACCTTTAAGATGGTTGTCAGTACAATCGCTGACAGATATGGACTTTATGCGGATTTTTCACCTGTTCCTATTTCAAATATGCCGGGAAATGGATATCATATAAATATTTTTGCGCATGATAAAGATGGAAATGATGTTGCAAAATATGTTGCGGCTGGAATTATAGATAAGATCAAGGATATAACACTATTCCTTAATCCTACGGAGGCTTCCTATGCACGCTTCGGAACCTGTACTGCTCCGGACAAGGTCAACTGGTCGAGAAGCAGCGGATCTGAGCTGATGTATATAGATGATACGATGGAGAAAACGAGGGCAGAGCTGCGCTCTCCCGATGCTCTCAGTAATCCCTATATAGCATATGCTCTGCTTATCCATGCCGGTCTTTATGGCGTAGAGAATAATCTGAGTCTTCCAAAGGAAATGGAAGGTGAGGGGAATCTGCTGCCAAAGAATAGAAAAGAAGCTATGGAATATGCAGAGGCGAGCTCGTTTGTGAAGAGTATTCTTCCGGAGGCTGTAATAAGAGCATATCTGCAGTAAGATAGTCTGGTCTGTATAATATGTGAAGTTTTTATGTTTTGAACCGGCATCAGGTGTCAGGTAGTATAGAGAATTTTAAATGAGTAATAGAACTGACCGGGAGTATGCAATACTTATTGTATCATCCTCAGAACAATTTAATATGGTTGTCAGAAAGAGTATTCCTGCTGGCAGATTCAGCACTATTGAGATAAGAAAAAGTGCTTCAGCAGCGAGAAGAGAAATGCTTACGCGAACCTATGATATCATCATAATAAATGCTCCACTTTCAGATGAAGGAATGGGGAGTGATTTTGTTATGGACCTTCATGAGAAAAAGGATATTGGAATAATATATGCAGTTCCCGGAGATATTTATAGTAAGGTTTCAGGTTATCTTGTAGATTATGGAATCATAACAGTTCCTAAGCCGGTTAAGGATAATTCTCTCGGACTTAGTATCAGATTACAACTATCTATGCAGGATAAGCTCAGAAAGACCAGAAGGCAGGTCGCAAAACTGGAGGATAAGATGGAAGAACTCAGATTTGTCAGCAGAGCTAAGATCCTTCTTGTCCAGAGGGGAATGAGCGAGGATGAAGCTCACGAATATATTATCAGAACTGCCATGAACAGAGGACTATCCAAGAGAGCGGTGGCGGAGGAGATAATCGATGATTAAGATGTAACTTAATATATATCTGGTTTGATATGATATAAAGATCTGAAAAGTATATCAGTGATGATTTCAAAGGAGCGTGTTTTTAATAAATAAGAACACGCTTTTTATTTTTGAAAACAGTAAAAAAGTATTTTGAATAAAAAACAAATAAAAATCTGATAAAGACAAATTGAAAAAATAATGACTAAAAGCATCGGAAGTGCTATATATAATGCGTGCACTTCTTTTAAGAGATTAATCAGGAAGGAGAGATAAGATAGTGGAGCTTAAGAAAATAGACTGTGATTTTACTGTATGTAAGGTATCAGATGTAAATGATATAGATATGAGCCGGGATTTTTATTTTATTGGAAAAACCGATGAAGAGCTGTCTCTGGTTTGCAGAACTGAGGATACACCTAAGAGTACAGTAGAAAGGGAAGATGGCTGGAAAGGCTTTCGTATTCAGGGGACTTTGGACTTTTCGCTGATTGGAATACTGTCCAGAATATCCGGAATACTTGCAGATAATAATATTGGTATATTTGCCGTATCGACATATAATACGGATTATATTCTGGTAAAGGAAGAGAACTATGCCAGAGCGCTGGAGGTTCTTTCTGCGGAAGGTTATAAAGTAGTATAGACAGTAGTATAAACAGCCCGCGGGTAATAAATATAATGTCTGAAAACTACATCAAATAAGGATTGGATTTTATGCACGAGAATAAAAAGGATATTGAATATGTAATACTGGTTGCTGTAGATATAGGCGAAGATCAGGGGGCAGGCGTAGAAGCTTCTCTTGATGAACTGGAAGAACTGGCTGAAACTGCAGGAGCTGTTGTAGTTGGCAGGATGGTTCAGAAGCTGCCGCATTTTAATCCTGCAACATATATTGGGAGCGGAAAGATAGAAGAGCTGCAATATATGATTCTGGACAGGGGTGCTACCGGAATTATTACTGATGACGAACTGAGTCCGGCTCAGATGTATAATCTTGGGAAAGCTCTGGATACCAAAGTGATGGACAGGACTATGGTAATACTGGATATATTTGCTGCTCATGCCAGAACTGCGGAAGGTAAACTACAGGTTGAACTGGCACAGCTTGAGTACAGGCTTTCCAGACTTACCGGTAAAGGAATCTCTATGTCCAGGCTGGGTGGTGGAATAGGTACCAGAGGTCCGGGTGAAAAGAAGCTGGAGCAGGACAGACGTGTCATCAGGAACAGGGTGGCACAGCTAAAACGTGAGCTGGAGGAAGTGGTATCTCATCGTGAACTGACAAGAAAAGGCAGAAAGGGTGGAGATATTCCTACTTTTGCGATAGTTGGATATACGAATGTCGGCAAATCTACACTTCTAAATGCGCTTACAGGTGCCAGAATCCTTGCTGAGGATAAGCTTTTTGCAACTCTTGATACAACCACCAGAGTATTTGAATATACAGGAGAGGGTTCCGGAAAACAGAAGGTTCTTCTGACAGATACAGTTGGTTTTATCAGGAAGCTTCCTCATAATCTGATCGATGCATTCAGAAGTACCTTGGAAGAGGTTTGTTATGCTGATTATATTATCCATGTTGTAGATGCTTCCAGTGCAAATTGGCGTGAAGAGATGAAGGTTGTTTATGAAACTCTGGATATTCTTTTCAGTAAAAATAATGCAGAAAGACGTACTGATAAGAACGCAGGAAGTATTAAGAATAATACTGAAAAAAATGAGGGCAGAAGCCGGAACAGCACGGGTAAAACGGTGGACGGTACGGATTCATTTATTAATAGCAGCACTTACAGTTATGATGATGAACCTAAAAAGATTATCACTATATTCAATAAGATGGATAAGCTGACTAATCCGGATGACAGACTTGGTCTTCTGGATAAAAGGGCGAGTAAGGTGCTGCAGATATCTGCTAAGGAAGGCACGGGACTCTCGCAAATTGGCAAATCCATAGATATGGTTCTTAGAGAGGACAGGGTATATATAGAAGAGCTTATAAGCTTCCGTGAGATGTCCAGACTGGCAAGAATCAAGTCCTGCGGTGAGATACTGGAGGAAAAGTACAGGGAAGAAGGAGTATGGATAAGGGCATATGTCCCATATCATATGTAGATTGGTATGTTACTTGTTATTAATTTAATAATTATTAATTTAACCTCCTTTGCTTTATATGGAGTCGATAAATACAAGGCAATAAAACAGTCAAGACGGATATCTGAAAAGGCTCTTATACTGTTAGCTGTTTCAGGTGGCTTTTTGGGTGCGCTTTTGGGAATGTATCTGTTTCATCATAAGACTCAAAAGAAAAAGTTTACTGTATGGATTCCTGTAATATCTGCTGTATGGGCATTATTTATCATTTTCTGCCTTTATCAGAATTATCATCTGGTTGTTAGTGAGTATGAATACAAATCTGATTTTAACTGCCGGATAGTCCAGATATCAGATCTTCATAATCAGTTTTTCGGTTTGAATCAGGCAAGATTATTAAGCAAGGTAAAGGATTGTGATCCGGATATTATTGTAGTGACTGGAGATGCTGTTGACTCGATTCATACCAGCTATAACCTAGCCTATGATTTTTTTGAAGGCGCAGTGGAGATAGCGCCGGTTTATTATGTTACCGGTAACCATGAGGTATGGCTTTATGGAGATAAGTTTGATAGCTTTCTGGATAGTATAGAGGCGCTTGGGGTTCAGTTCATAGATGGAAGGGTTGTAGAGACAGAGCATATGCTGATCGCCGGAACCTATGATGATTCCCATATCGGGGATTATGATTGGGAAGAAGATTCGAGACTTCGTGTTCTGCTGGTGCATGATCCGGATAATATAAATAATTATTCGACAGCCGGAGCGGATATAGTATTTGCTGGTCATGTGCATGGCGGGCAGATCATTATACCCGGAAAGGGAGGATTATTTTCACCGGATTTTACATTGTTCCCGGAGTATTACGAAGGAGAATATAAACAGAAAAATACAACAATGTATGTAAGCAGAGGACTCGGAAACAGTGTTCTGCCGGTTAGAATAAATGATTATCCGGAAATCGTAGTGGTGAATATAAGACAGTAAACTGAATAAAGAGAATATGTGAAACTAATTATCATGTTCTTCATAAATTCTTAATAAATTAAAAAAGATTATATTAATATTTGATACTTATACTTTCATCATAAAGTACTTTATAGCAAAGGTTAGTGGAGGTTAAAATGTTTAGTATTCTGGTTTGTGATGATGACAAGGACATAGTTGAGGCAATTTCCATATATCTGGAAACAGCCGGATATAATGTACTTAAGGCTTATGATGGATTTGAAGCTCTTAAGATACTGGAGAAAGAGGAGGTTCATCTGGTAGTTATAGATATCATGATGCCTAATATGGACGGAGTCAGAGCAACCAGAAAGATCAGAGAAACCAGTCATGTTCCGGTTATCTTTCTGTCTGCCAAGTCAGAGGATGCAGATAAGATACTTGGACTTGATGTGGGTGCAGATGATTACATTACCAAGCCATTCAATCCTTTGGAGTTAGTTGCCAGAGTCAAGTCACAGATAAGACGTTATACAGAGTTCGGAGCCATTACAACAGAAAATACTGACGAAAAAATAATAATTAATGGAGGACTTGTTATCAATGACAGTGAGAAGTCAGTAACTGTTGATGGAGAACAGATAAAGCTTACTCCGATAGAGTATAACATTTTGATGTTTCTTACTGAAAACCGGGGCAGAGTATATAGCACCAGTCAGATATACGAAGCTGTATGGGATGAGGATGCTATAGCTTCTGACAATATTATAGCGGTCCACATCAGGCACATCAGAGAGAAGATAGAGATCAATCCAAAGGAACCCAGATTCCTTAAGGTTGTCTGGGGACAGGGCTATAAGATGGAAAGGCATTGATACAATAATAAGGGATAAGTATTTATAGGAAAGAAGATTATGATGAAAGTATTGAAGAATAAGATATTTAGAGTATTACTATATGTTTTGGGATATGCAGCCGTAGTATGTATTGTCCTGTCTGTTGCAGGAATATTTTTCAGATATGATATTTTCAGTTCTGATGAGAAGTTTGAAGGAGATTATGAGACGTCAACAACTATCAAGAATGAGATATATTCTGTTCTTGTAAACGAGCAGGAAAAGGCACGGGTTTATGATATAGCAACTAATTCTGATTTTGCGAATAATGAGCTTATAATATATGAATATGACGATATACTTGGCAGTCTGGAAGAGCATAAGTCTCCAAAGCCTGTAACCCTAAAAGCTGAAGAAATATTACCTGATAAGGATATAGCCAGAGAGCTTCAGTATTATACCAATCCTGATTATATCGAAGAGGTAAGCTACGGATATGCTGAGCATGTGTTTTCGGGTTTTGCGGATCAGGTTGCGATAAAGGACAGTTCATATGTAAGACTGACCTGGGAGCAGTATCTTCAGATAGTTTATGACAACTGTGAGAAATTCGATGCTTCTTTTGATTATGCAGCCGCTGATTATGACGAGACAGATGGTTTATCAGATTATGATAAGAAGTGTAAATTATATAATGATATGTGGAAGCATCTATCTGATTCCGGTATAAATGAAGACTCATATTTTACGATGATAGATAATTATCTCTATGTTTATTATAATAACGATTATCAAATATATAATGAAAAATATGGAACACTTTATCTGGATAGTGGTATGTCATTTTCTAACAATGTATATGTTCCATATAGTAATAAGCTTAAAGCAATACTCGAAATGGAAAATGAAGATGCGGAAAGAGCACTCGGTGAATATATACTTTCAAATTGCTTATTAAGGAGTGATATAGAAGCAATTTACACCACACTGGCTGATAGTGAAAAGAGTAGTTTAAAAGCCCATACTTATGGATATGATCCATCATCCCAGGGGTATTATGCTGCCTTTTCAATGGACGGAAAGACTATAGGTGACATTTGGACAAATTCCTATGGCGTATTTACATACGGGGAAAATGATGCCAGTAAAATGAGTTATCCGGAGCTTTTGAAGGTGTATGAAAAAGAAGCGGATATATTTATCAGTTACGATTCCGAAACCGGAAAGCTGAATCAGTGGTATAAGAATTCAAAGGGAGAAAAAGCAGATTACGAGTATATAGATGGTGACAGACTTCGCAGACTTATCTCTGATACAAATAACGATTTTGTGATGAGCGTTAGTCTGGATAATGCAAGAGAGGCGCAGTTTTTCGATAGAGTATCCTATGATCTTTGCAGAATTGTAAAAAATCCGGTCGAAATCCTTATAATTGGCGTAGTGGTTTTTATTATATGCCTGGTTCTTCTGATATGTGGTGAAAAGGCTGTTTTATATGTAGTAGATAAAGCACCATATATTGTATGGTTCTTGATCTATGAAATAATTATAATAGCGGCTGCTGCCGGTATGAATGTTGTCGCATATAGTTTATCAGTATCAAGAATGTTAGCGGAGGAATATCCATCACTTATTGCAGCAGGACTTTTAGTTATTCTTATTCTATATCTTGCAACCTTTGCTGTAATAATGAATGTAGTAAGAAGGATTAAATGTAAAAAGTTCCTTAATGGTTTTATTACAGTTATTCTTATAAGAAAGCTGTTTGGCAGTTTTAAGGGTATGACTAAGAGGCTGTCAGGACGTGTAAAACTGATTATATTCGCTGCAATGGTTCTTCTTATTAATTCTATAGCATTTTTTGTACTTGCTAATGCATTTTGCTATGGAGATTTTGGCGGCATACTGTTATCGATATTTATGATAATACTTGACGCATTTTTCATAGGAATCTTTTTAAGAAACAAGACTGATATGAATATTATACTCGAAACCAGCAGAAGGATAGAAAATGGAGAGCTTAGTGCCAAGGTTGATGTAACAAATCTCAGTTTTGATTCGCGTGAGATGGGTGAAAGCCTGAACCGTCTTGGAGATGGTCTTTCTAAAGCGGTTGAAGCATCTCTAAGAGATGAAAGAACAAAGGCAGAGCTTATTACCAATGTTTCACATGATATTAAGACACCACTAACTTCTATAATCAATTATGTGGATCTTCTCAAGAAAGAGGATATTGATAATGAGAAAGCCCGCGAGTATATAGATGTTCTGGATAAAAAATCAGAAAGACTTAAACAGCTTATTCTGGATCTTATAGAGGTGTCAAAGACAAGTACCGGTAATATAGATCTGGAGTGTACCAGACTTAATTTCAAGGAACTCATTACCCAGTGTATAGGAGAATATGAAGAAAAACTGCAGGAAAAGGAGCTGGAACTGATAGCTGATCTTGCGGAGGAGGATATCTCTATCTATGCGGACGGAAGAAGAGTATTCCGGATAATAGATAATCTTCTGAATAATGTGACAAAATACGCACAGCCACAGTCAAGAGTTTATCTGGATCTTAAGCCGGTAGATGATAATAAGGTTTGCCTGAGTATAAAGAATATCAGTGAAAAGATGCTCAATATATCTGCACAGGAGCTTGCAGAAAGGTTTGTGAGAGGAGACCGTTCCCGTAATACAGAAGGATCCGGACTTGGGCTTTCCATAGCTAAGAATCTGACAGAGCTTCAAGGCGGGGAATTTACTATAACTGTTGATGGTGACTTATTTAAGGTTGAGGTTATATTTCCTATATACATGTGATGACTGTTTTTACAGACTATAGTGGCTGAATTGATTTATTAAATGAAGATATTATATCGGATTTATGTTATGATGTGAGTGTCAAAAGTTCAATATGCTTTTCCTATAGACAGGAATGCATTTTGACTTTTGACACTTATTTCATGTTATGATGCGGGTGTCAGAGTATCTTTTGACACCATATGACATACGGTTTGTTTTAGAGGGGTGACTTGGTCATGGAAGAAAAGAAAATCTGCGTGCTTTTTCCGGGAATAGGTTATACAGTAGATAGACCACTGCTGTATTATCCCGGGAAGTATTTTAGAAAACGGGGATATGAAGTTATAAATGTGTCCTACAGTGGTCTTCCTGGAAATATTGGAAAGGATGAGAAGCTGAAGAGGCTTGCATTTGATATGGCGCTGGTACAGGCAAAGGAAAGACTTACCGATATAAACTGGAGAGAGTACAGCAGGATAGTATTTGTAGGAAAGAGTATAGGTACAATAGTAGCAGCGGCATATGCACGTGAAAGAGTATATCCTGTGCTTGGTGAAAGAGGGAGTGATGTGTTAAGCTTTGTATATCTTACGCCACTTTCTGCAACCTTTGACTTTGCTAAGGAAGAAAGCGGGGTAGTGTTCCATGGTACCGGAGATCCATGGGTTGAGACTGAGGAAGTGGAAAAGGGCTGCGACAGATTGAAACTCGCTCTATATAAATATGATAGAAAGAATCATTCACTGGAGTCAGGCTATGTAATGACTGATATTGAAACAGTGCAGGATGTAATGAGTAAGATTATAGAAATATATGAATAATTATCATATGAAACACAGCAGGACGTAATGGGCAGGATTATAGAAGTATATGAGTAGTGATTATATAAAACTGCGTAGTATGTGAAGAATAAGATTTTAGAAATATAAGTATACGAGTGAGAGAGTTATATATTTATATGAAAATTGTCTATATAAAACTATGGAGTAATGGGGGATATTATGAATAGGGCAAAGTCTCTTTCTGACTGGAGGATAATCAGATTTCTGAGAAAAATTGATTTTATTGTTGTTCTTTTATGTCTGGTATATTCTTTTTTTGTGAACTGTCTTACAGTTATAGTCGATTATAAGTTTCTCATATTTAGGGTGCCTTTATTGGTGGTAATCATAACCTGTATAGCAATTCTTGCTGTATCTGTATTTGTGCTAAGGTACTATCGTCAGGATACAGATAATAATTTAAGAATAATCATATATCTTAGCTGGTTTGTATATATCCCGATTATTTATAATTTATTATTTATGTTTATAATCGATGATATAATTTATGATCTTAGCGGCGTTTTTTTTGGATCGCTGGGATTATTTGTTTTTAGAATCATTCTCATTGCTGTATGTGTTCTGGCACTTGGAATATTTGTTTCCGCAAGGCTTATCATCAGAATAAGGCATAATAAAGGGAAATATATAGATGCTGAGAAGCTTGGGAAGGTAAAGGATTATATTCATGCAGTTCTGTTACTGTTAATTATAATATTTATTATAGCTGCAGTAGTTATCTACGTTGTAGAATCAGTTATCATCTCCCAAAACAAAAAGCATGACGAATCAGTGGAGGCATTCAGAAATGAGATGTTTGAAAGCCTTCCGGATGGAGCGGATTATGATGACCTGGTAGGTGAAACCAGATTAGTAGTAATGGCTGTTGAAGAGGGCTCGAAAAATGAGGAGCTTATAAAGGATATAGATCAGGAAAATGGAAAAACCTTCAGATGTATCACAGTTGACAAAGAGGTGATAGAAGAAGGAATGGAAGATTATAATTCTTTCGTTCAGAATCACAGTCTGGAGGCGGATTTTTACAGTGGAGATCCGAACAACAGTGCCGATATTGAGACAGAAACTATTAGTGTTGGGCTTGAGATATATGGTGTGGATTCCGGGACCGGCAAATGTACAATGGTGTGTGTTTATGACAAGGACTGGAAATTAATAAAGATTTACTGTCAGGACGGGACGCTTGAGGAATAATATAGTATCATAGGGAAGAGGTTTACATAATATTATGAGTAATAAGGCGACGATTAAACTGAAGAAGGGTGAAGGACGTTATCTTAAGGCCGGTGGCGCCTGGGTATATGATAATGAAATAGCTGAATGTACTGGCAGTTATCAGAATGGAGATATAGTTAATCTGGTGGACTTTGATGACTATCCAATGGGAGTCGGTTACATAAATGATAATTCCAAGATCCGTATCAGGATGCTCAGCAGAAATCCGGAAACAGTGATAGATGAAAAGCTGTTTCGGGACAGACTTCAGTCTGCATGGAATTATCGTAAGACAGTTATGGGAGAAAAGGATATATCCTCCTGTCGAGTGGTATTTGGAGAAGCGGATTTTCTTCCGGGGATTACTATTGATAAGTATGAAGACGTTCTGGTCGTAGAGTCGCTGGCACTTGGGATCGACAGGTATAAAGAGGTGATAGTGCGTGAACTGATTGATGTTCTTTCTCAGGATGGAATAAATATACGTGGTGTTTACGAAAGAAGTGATGCCCGGGAACAAAAGAAAGAGGGACTTCCTATACATAAAGGTTTTATAGGAAATGAATTCGACACTAATGTAGATATAGTGGAAAACGGAGTCCGCTATACGGTGGATGTAGTAAATGGTCAGAAGACCGGATTTTTCCTGGATCAGAAGTATAACAGGCTGGCGATGCAGAAGATCTGTAAGGGCAGAAGGGTGCTGGACTGCTTTACGCATATGGGTACATTTGCCCTTAATGCAGGCTATGGTGGTGCCAGCAAAGTTCTAGGGCTTGATATCTCTGAATATGCTATAGAGCAGGCAAGATCAAATGCAAAGAAAAATGGTCTTGAGGATATAGTGACATTTAAAGTTGCAAATGTTCTTGATGAACTTCCCGTGATGGTTGATGCAGGGGAGAAATATGATGTGGTAATACTTGATCCGCCTGCCTTCACCAAGTCAAGGGAGGCAACCAGAAAGGCCATAAAGGGATATCGTGAGATCAATATGAAGGGACTCAGGCTGGTGGAAAATGGAGGCTATCTTGCCACGTGTTCCTGTTCGCATTTTATGACGCAGGAGCTTTTTACCAGAACTGTTAAGGAAGCCGCCAGATCTGTACATAAAAGGCTAAGACAGGTGGAGTTCAGAACTCAGGCACCGGATCATCCTATATTATGGGCGGCAGACGAAAGCTATTATCTGAAGTTTTATATATTTCAGGTGGTGGATGAATATAGTATTTAGTACATCGATTCTGTGTCTTAGTCTGGTTATTCTGCGAGCGATGTACTGGAAATATCTATATTCTGGAATGTGGGTATCAAAGGTAAAGCAGTTTTTCATGCAGACAGGAAAGCGGTTTGAGTCATAACATGTATGCCATCACATCAGGATATAATCCGGTTGTATCTACTTTGCATATAAACAGCTTACCATCATTTTCCCCGGTTTCGTCATTCCCGGAGGTGGTGATAAGTAATGTATCCAAAGCATTTCCTATGAAGCAGCAGGAGGTAACATTTTTTGCATCAACAGTTATTGTTGCAAGAAGACTTCCATCTATACTGCTTCTTTTTTCTATTCTGTGACCACCCCAGATTGCTACCCAGAGATTGTCCTCTGAGTCTATACACATTCCGTCCGGAATCCCATTTTCAACTTCAAAGAGTGTCCTCCGGTTGGCGATATTTCCGGTTTCGTCATCATAATCATATACAAATACTGCATGATAGAGGGAGTCTGAAAAGTAGAACTTATTACACGCTTTGTTCCATGCCATGCCGTTAGATATTAATGTGTCCGGCTGCTTTATTACGGGCGTGCTTCCCTGTAGCATGTACAGATTCCCGCAGGGCTCTTGATCATCCCAAACAGAAGAACCAAACCACAGTCTTCCCTTTGGATCAGCCTTCGCATCATTAGAACGCTGGTACGGTTCAAATGTATCAGTAAGAGATAACGCTTTTGTGATAGCCTGATTACCTTCCTGTATAGCTGAAGTGGAAAGTATGTATAGTCCGTCAGTACCCGCAATAAGGTAATCGCCGGTGGTTGCCATGGGGACTGCTGCGCCAATCTGCTGGTGTAATTCATATACATCAGGAATCATAGAGTATTCAATACTATGGTCTGCTATATTGTGGCATGAAAGATGCTCAGAATTATTATCTGAAAAATGCTCTGAAGTAATTTTCTGAGTATAAAACTTTCCTGCTATAATATCGACCCAGGATACAGTTTCAGTTCGTGGATCATAGAATGGTGATTCACCGAGTAGATACTTTTCATTTGAAAAAACTTTTGCGGTATATATTTTTGTTTTCATTTTATTCCCTTGATTATTTATGTTGGTGACAAAGTGCCTGTCCCCCTGTCAC
>DGRT01000037.1 GCA_002391105.1 Lachnospiraceae bacterium UBA4381
CGGTTCCAGGGATGTAACCTAAAAAGGGTGTAGTAGATGGGTGTAGTAGATTTGAAATCAGAAAAAACAGTAAAACCGTGGGAACCCGCATAGTAAAAGAGCCTGCCGGGGTAGGCAAGCTCTTTTGGAGAAGGTATTTTGTTACTTATGGGGTGTAGCAAAAAACTATATAATGTATTGGGGGTTACAAGTATCATTATACTCAGAACCCCGATGAAGTGTTACCAAAAAAAATATTTTTTTAATTTCTTTTTTGTCTATTTTAACTATTCAGATTTACTGTACTCACAGTTTTTTTACATTTTGCTTTTTTACGAGGTTCTTTATTGTGCAATATGTACCATGTTTCCAAATGTACATCTTGTACTCAGATCATTATCCTTCTGAAATTTGTACAAATCAGCACATTTTAACTACTCTTCGAATAAAGCTTCAAATTCTGCACCTGTAATCTTCTCCTTCTCTAACAGAAGATTTGCAGTCTTGTGCAGAATATCTATATTTTCCTTCAGGATGCGCTCTGCCTCGGCATAACAATAATCTATTATCTTCTTCACCTCGGCATCTATCTGTGCTCCAACCTGCTCACTGTAAGGCTTCTGATGACCTATCTCTCTTCCGATAAATACTTCCTCGCCTTCGCCTGACTCATAATTGATAAACCCAAGTTCACTTGAGAATCCATACTTGAGCACCATGCTTCTTGCAACTTTTGAAGCCTGCTTTATATCAGCGGAAGCACCTGTCGTAACATCATCAAATATAAGTGACTCGGCTATACGTCCGCCCATGGAAACCTGAATATTCTGGAGCATACGGTTTCTGGTCCAGAACATATCATCATTGTCCGGAAGCGGCATGGTATATCCACCGGCACCTGAACCATTTGGAATGATTGAAATGGTATATACATCCTCCATTTCATTTAGAAAATGGAACAGTATGGCATGACCTGATTCGTGGTAAGCTGTGATCTTCTTCTCTTTTTCGGAAACGATACGTGATCTTTTCTCAGTTCCGATACCAAGCTTTACAAATGCGTCATCCACGTGCTTCTTGGTTATATATGCGCTATTCTCCTTTGCAGCTTTGATAGCAGCTTCATTTAGAAGATTCTCCAGATCAGCACCGGAGAAACCGGCCGTAGTTCTTGCAACCTCATGGAGGTTGACATCGTCACCAACCGGCTTGTTCTTGATATGAACCTTAAGGATCTCCTCACGGCCTTTAACGTCAGGTCGTCCAACCATTACCCGTCTATCAAATCGTCCCGGACGAAGGATAGCCGGATCAAGGATATCAGAACGGTTTGTTGCCGCCATAACTATGATACCCTCATTTTCTTCAAATCCATCCATTTCAACCAGAAGCTGGTTAAGTGTCTGCTCTCTCTCGTCATGACCACCGCCAAGACCGGAGCCTCTGCGTCTCGCTACCGCATCTATCTCATCTATAAATACTATACATGGACTGTTTTTCTTTGCGTCCTCAAAAAGGTCTCTTACTCTCGATGCACCGACACCAACGAACATCTCTACAAAGTCCGAACCGGATATGGAGAAAAATGGTACTCCCGCCTCTCCGGATACAGCCTTGGCAAGAAGAGTTTTACCGGTTCCCGGAGGTCCCTCCAGTATGATACCCTTAGGAATACGGGCGCCAATCGAGGTATATTTTCCGGGATCCTTCAAGAAGTCAACTACCTCTTCAAGTTCCTCTTTTTCCTCAGCAAGACCTGCCACATCTCCAAAGGTTATGCCTGTTTCCATATCCTTCTTGGCTCTGCTCTTGCCAAAGTTTGCAAGCCCGGAATTTCCGCCCATTCCACCGCTTGCCACATTCATTGCTCCCATCTGAGCCGTTACGATCATAAATATAATGACCGCAGCAACCGCCATGATAATATATGGAGCAAGTCTCATCAGTACACCGGGTCTGGTTACATCGTGAAGTTTGAATTCCACATCACTACCATCCAGTATTTTCATGGTGTCATTAACATTGGGTGTATAGTAAACTATGGTTCCATCTGTAAGCTTTACCTCTACCTGACCTGTAGGAACCTCACTGTTCTGATAGACATCCACCGCTTCTACAAGTCCCTCCCTGATATCCTTTTGCAGCTTTGCATCTGTATAATTGTTATTCGTGTCCACGGGCTTTCTAAGCAGTACCCAGGCACCAAACATTATGATCAGGCATGCAATCAGGTAAATGAATACCAAATTACTAAAATCACGTCTTTTTTTTGTTTCCAAATGTTTATCCTTCCTTTATTAAGATTACAACCTATCTGCTTTATAGGTGATACTCATTATCCGCTTTGTGGCATCTGTTATCTTGTAGCGCTCACTGAGTCTGAGGCCAACCACCCATACGATCTCATTTCCATCAGCTACAACTATCATATCGGGGCGTCTGTCCCTCTCCACCTTATTATCCGTAAAGAATCTGGAGAGCTTCTTCCGTCCGCCATCACTTCTGGTCACTATATAATCCCCATCCTCCGGATGCCTAAATGACAGTGTACCACATATTTTATCACAATCAATCATTTTCGTATATTCATCCCGGGATATCTCATTTATCTCCTCCCTGGATAATATATTTATGGAAAATGCACTCTGAAGACTTTCCGCCTGTCCTTCCTGAGTGCTCCGGGCTTCAGTATATACCTTTATTTTGTTATAAACCTTTTCAGCTACCATGCCATAAGGAAGACTGATTCTCTTGCCGGTTTCCATATCAGCAAGCTCGATAACCGACCTGATATGATTCCGGGTTATATCCTTCCTTCTTCCACAGACCATTTCAAGAAAGCGGAGAACTATCTCGCCCTTTTCCAGATTATTTCTATTACTATTTGAATTAATCAGGGAAATGTCTATGGAAACACTATCCACTAAATGTTTATGTCCGGGACAAACCCGTTCGTCAGTCTTACTATCCTCTGTCAGATCATTTCCTGAATAGTCCTTATCTATCTGATACATTTTCCTGATAGCATCATTTGTCCGGCTATACTCATTTTTTTCAAACAAAGTAATGTCTCTTACCTGTTGCTCTGTATATATTCTCAGTTCTTCAGCATCCCTGGCAATATCCACTATATGCTGAACAGCGCCTTCATTTATTCTTACAAGCTCCGGTATAACTATGTGTCTAAGCTTGTTTCTCGTATAATCAGTCTGGAGATTGGTCGAATCAGTAACATAGTCCTGACCAAGCTCTCTTAGAAATTCTTCTATTCGGGCTCTTGATTCCATCAGAAGCGGTCTGATGATCCGGTCTCTGACAGGTCTGATTCCTGCAAGTCCAAGAAGTGAACTACCGCGTATCATATTATATATTACTGTTTCCGCCAGATCGTCCCTGTTGTGAGCTACCGCTATAACCGTCCTTCCTGCAGTCTCTGTTCTTCCTACTGTCTCCTGTCTTCCTGATAACTTCTTCATATCTGATATTTTTTCATCTGAATGCTTTTTGTCCAGTTGCTTCTCACCTGATAGTTCTACGTCCGAATATATCCTATCAGTCAGTTCTTCACCCAGATTCTCCGCCTCCCTGTTAAAGCAATCATATCGGAACCGCCTGCCGGCTTCCTCTTCTGTGAGATGCAACCTTTCGGCCATTTCAGGAATATTTGCCGTATAGACCTTACACTCAACTCCCAGACTACGGGAAAGCTCCTCAACAAACTGCTGGTCTCTCTTCGCCTCTTCTCCGCGTATTCCATGATTAACATGAACAACTCTTACATCAGAGGGGTTCTTCAGCATAAGTATCACTCTTAAAAGAGCAACTGAATCAGCTCCTCCTGACACGCCTATTACCACTTTATCTTCAGGGCGGAGCATATCATACTCTTCAATATACGATTTTACTGATTCCAGAAAATCTGCTTTCATGTTGTCTCCCAGTTTATTTTCAAAAATAAATAGCAGCCGACAGACCCCTCCGTCAACTGCTACCTAATCATCTTTTTCTTTTGGCTTTATAAGTATCTCATCACTGTTAACCAGTCCCAGTTTATTCTTGGCCTCATCCTCGATATACTTTTTAGTCTTCATATATTTCTCACGTTCATCGAGCTGAGCTGATTTATTGTTTGCCTCTTCCAACTGTGTTTCCAGTTGCGTCTGAACAATAGCAAGTTCCTTATCCCTCTGATGCAATCTTGCAGTACGATATCCACATACAAGGATTACAATAAGTGCAACCATAAATGCGAAGGCAAGACCAACACGAGACTGTCTATTCGATTTTCTAACATTCCTTCTTGCCATGTCAGCTTCTTCTCCCCTGATAATAACGAAAATACTTATTTAGTATAAAATATGTTTACATAATATGCAAGTAAAATCTCATATCAATTCATACATTTCAGCCGCTTCATCCTTTTTCACAGTCTCTGCGACCTTAAGAACTCTGACTCTTACAGTTTTATTACCAAAAACTATCTCCAGCTCATCCCCGACCTTTACGTCATAGGATGCTCTTGCCGGCTTTCCACCAACCAGAACTCTGCCTGCATCACAAGCCTCATTTGCTACAGTTCTTCTCTTTATAAGTCTTGATACCTTTAAATATTTATCTAATCTCATTTTTCTCTCTCCTACTACAAAATGTGACAAAGTGCCTGTCCCCCTGTCACATTTTGTGACATGGTGCCTGTCCCCTTGTCACATAAAATGAAACCTGCCGCGACATATGACGCGGCAGGTAACTATATCATATCTGAATATTCAAATTAGTTAAGAGCATCCTTGAATGCCTTACCAGCCTTGAACTTAGGAGCCTTAGAAGCCTTGATCTTAAGTGTCTCGCCTGTTCTTGGGTTGTGACCTGTTCTAGCTGCTGTCTCCTTAACTTCAAATGTACCGAAGCCTACAAGCTGTACCTTATCACCAGCCTTAAGTGCTCCCTCTACAGCATCGATAAATGCCTTAAGTGCCTTCTCTGAATCAGCCTTTGTAAGACCTGCGTTCTCAGCGATTGCTGCAACAAGTTCTGTTTTGTTCATCGTTAGAATTCCTCCTAAATAATACTTAATATATAGTCACTCCAGTTCCCTTCATCCGAACTAAAATGCTCTATCTAATTATACGTTTTATCCCCTAAAAGTCAAGTGGAAACATAAGGAAATGCTTATTTTCCCTTTATTTTTCTATGTTTTTCCAAATAATATCATTATTTATATCAAACTGTTATTTCAATAGCATATTCAGCTTCGAATACCTCACCCACATCAAGAGCGTTATCATATTCTCTATCTTCTATGCTTCCTGAAAAATCCTCCCTGTCTGCTCTGCCATACCAAGGTTCAATACATACAAATGGTGCACCCTTTCCGGCAGGCGACCAGAGACCAAACAGAGGTGCATCAAAGTTTACTGTTACATAAGGCATTCCACTCGGTTCACAGAGGCTTACCTTGCTTGCCTGATGCTTCTCCACTATTAGAGCATCCTTATCGAACATATGCTCATCTATAGCAACCATACCTCCATCATTTTTCAGTACATGTCCCTCTGTCTCCAGAAGCCCATTGCCACTGAGCAGTCCATAGGTTATATCCTTATCTGTGTCAAAGCACAGCTTGTATTCACTCTGTTTGCCCTTTTCTCCCAGCGGACACATAAAAGCAGGATGCCCGCCTATCTGAAAATGAATCTTCTTGTCATCAAGATTTATCACTCTCCACTTAGTCTTAAGCTTATACTTATCAAGTGTATATTCTATTTCAAGAGCAAACTTAAATGGATATCTCTTAAGTGTATCCTCATTATAGTCCAATCTAAACAGTGCCCTCTTGCCATCTGACTGTTTTACAAGCTTAAAATCCATATCTCTCGCAAAGCCATGCTGTCCCATAGGATAGTCTGTTCCATCTACTACAAACTTGGAATCCTTCAGGCTTCCTACTATAGGGAAAAGCACCGGAGCACTCCTCTTCCAGTATCTTTCATCAGCATTCCACAGATACTGCTTTCCATTTTCCTTTGAAAGTATGCTGGCAAGCTCAGCTCCCTGCTGGTTAATAGTAACCTTAACATTCATATTTTCCAGATAAAATTTTTGCATATCCTACTCATTCCTTCCTATCTTAAGATGTCTAAGATGCTATAATGCTATAATACTATACCTCAATTATATTTATTCTCCCTGCTTCATCACTTCTGTATCTCCTCCAAGGACTTCATCACTTCTGTATCTCCTCCAAGGACTTCATCACTTCTGTATCTCCTCCAGGAACCTCACCATTTCTATATCTTCCCAAAGAACCTCTTTACTTCTGTATCTCCTCTAAGAACCTCTTCACTTCAAACCACGCTGCTTTTGATTCTTCCATCAGGGTTCCACTCATCTGAAATACATGGAACATCCCATTATATTTGGTAAATCTCACCTTTACCCCCGCTGCCCTCGCCTTTGCAGCAACCGACTCAGAATCACTCAGAAGCATCTCATCCGTACCAACCTGTATGAGCATAGGCGGAAATCCGGTAAAGTCTCCAAACAGTGGTGAGATACGAGGATCTCTGGGATTTGCATCCCCTATATAAGGATTGTTAAATATCAGCTCGCTCCTGTCATTTCCAAATACAGGATCTATATCGTAATTCTCCTTATAAGACCTTCCGCTGGCTGTCACATCTGTCCAGGGAGACATAGCAACAAGTCCCGCAGGAAGCTTCTGCCATCTGGACTTAAGTGTATGGCACATTCCCATAGCAAGCCCGCCACCGGCTGAATCGCCTGCCACAATTATCTGTTCATTTGTGTAGCCCTGATCAAGTATCCACTCATAAGCTCTGAGAGCATCCTCAATGGCTGCCGGAAACTTATGCTCCGGTGCAACCCTGTAATCTACCGTCAGAACCGTTGCACCGCCACCCACTTCAGAATATAGCCCCGCCATATTCTTATAATGTCTTCTCATGGCACCTACATAACCGCCACCATGCAAATGAAGTATGATCCAGGGACTGGTAGAATCCTTCCAGGTCAGCCGCTCCATCTCGAAGCTGTCAGATTCGTTATCTCCAAGAGTTATCCTCTCTGCCTCCAGATGGTCAGGATAATTGTACTCTATATCCATTTCGCTCCTGCCAAAGGAATTAGTGCTGTATCTCTCAGTCAGTTTTTTATTGCTGTTGAACTCTGCAACAAGCATCTTCACTATTCTACTTTTCCTGCTTAGCTCGTTATCCATAGACCCCTTTCCTAAGTAACCCTTATTTTATTATAATCATGCCTTCCATTTGATTAGTACATCATTATGTAAGAAATCATCTCTGATTACAAAAGCTTCTCTGCATCCTGACACAGAAGCCTCTCTGCATCCTGACACAGAAGCCTCTCTGCCATCCTGAAACAGAAACTTCTCAGCTTCTCTGATATAGAATCCTCTCAGCAATCTGATACAGCAGCTTCTCTGCATCCTGATATTAAAATCCCCTTTATCTGGTCAGATATGAAACCTTCTTTTTATCTCATTTGATATCATATTCTGCCCAAGAAGTATAGTTCCCAGCAGAACCAGACCTGTAACCAGAAATGCTATAAGTGCAAAAAATGAAGTATGCACCAGTTTGGTCATGTGGAGGATTATAAGTATTGCCGAAAGCACAAATACTGTAATCTCCGTCATGATGTAGGTCTGCCAGTCATCGATACCAACTATCATAAGAACCACCATTCCCACATCAACAGCCATAAGTGCTATAGGAATCGCGTATCCAAAGGACCAGCCCTTATAATCCAACAGCACATCCAGTATTATAACAAGCGCTATAGCCAGCAGCAACTGGACCTGTATAATGCGCTGCATGCTTTTTCTCTTTCTCACAGAATACAGAAGCGTAATAATGCCATACAGAAGTCCCGCTCCTACTATCAGTGACCAATATACTCCATTGAAGGTCAGATAGTTTACCAGCAGGACTATTACCTCCGCTACGATAGCAGCAAATATTACTCCTCTTATTATATATTGCATCAATCTGGTGGATATAGTCACATCCGGATATGTAAGTGATCTGGACATCTGATCCACGCCGGAGGTTTCTTCCTCCTCATCCCCGATTGTTTCAAGAACCCCATTGCACAAGGGACACTTGACAGCATCATCTACTATATTAATATTACATCTCACGCAACGTCTTGCCATCTGTTTCTTCTTTCCTGATATTTCCTGATTTTCCTGATTTTTCAGATTTTTCCTGTTTTACCTGATATTCCCCTGATATATTACGATGTTGGTGTCATAATCAGCCTTTGACACTTGAACCGGCATTTAATAATCAACCCCATTTGTTTCCACCGTCACTGCTATTCCATCCTCAGTCAGCTTACGGAAAAATGCTTTCTGGATGCCTGTTTCCTGAATACAGGAGCTGAATGTAAGGCACAGCTCATCCTTATAGGATATAACCGTAATCTTCATATTCTGCCCCTTGGACATAGCCAGTATCGCCTGAAATCTTTCTATATAATCAGAATAAGGCTCCGAGGTTTTCAGTATTCCAAGATTGGTAACTGTAGTTGTATTGGCCTTTGCAGAGGCATTATACACCTGTCTTATGGCAATCTTCTTCAGGAAAAGAGGAACCGCCCTGAGTATATAGTTCATTTCATTGGATACATTATATGAGAACAGCTTCTTCAGATTGTCCTTTGTGATCTGCTCCTCCAGACTCTTCTTCACTATTTCCAGCACCTGTTCAAAGGTATAGGATTCCTCCTGAGGCTTAAATACCGAGGATACCACAACAAAGAAATTCTTGTTGGTATCTGATTCAAAGTAGGGGCGCAGATTTACCGGAACAGCTATTGTTACCGGTTTATCAGAGGTTCCGCCCTTCAGATAATACTTATAGATAGCCCACGTATAAGCCGCTACGATGTACTGATTGATCGTTACTCCATAGCTTTTGGATACCTTCTTAATATCACTTATGGGCATCATTCCATGTATAACTGAGAGCTGGCTTCCGGGAAACTTCTGTCCCTTGATTATAACCGACCTCTGTGTCTGATAAGTCTTCTTCTCTTTATGTCTGTAATTACTGAGGTAGCTGTCTTCATTATCCAGTGACGTCTCTGCAGCAAGGTGATCCTTTACCTTTCCGGTAAGCTCGGTATGCTTCAGCCTTATATACTGATACGTTATCTCCTTCAGAAAGTTCAATGCACCATTTCCATCTGTGAGCGCATGAAAGACCTCCAGATTGATCCTTTTCTTATAATAAGTCACTCTGAACAGATAACGATTATTCTCATATGGATTGATATAGAGACAAGGAAACCTGTTCTCCTCCCTTACTCTGGGAACAGGCCGCTTATTCTCTTCAAAATAATGCCAGAAGATTCCGTTTCTCATAGTACATCTGAATACATCAAAATGCGGAAGCACCTTCTCCAGAGCTATCTGCAGGGCAGCCGGATCTATCTCTTCCTTGAGGACAACCGCAACCCTGTAAACATTACTCATTCCCTCTCTGGCTATAACGGGAAAAAGCTGGGCAGTATTGTCCAGCTTATCCCACTTTATGTTATTATTTCTTTTGCCCGGCTTCAAAGAATCACCACGTCTTTCCTGTAAAATCACTACCACTTCCACCAGAAGCTTCACTGCCGCCTTGTCCACCCTGCATATCCTGCTTCTGGTCAGCTTTATCCTGGGTTTCCTGCCTTTCTTCCATGGCATCCTGCTTCTGCTCGTCCAGCTTTTCTTCCAGTTCCTTCTCGCGCTTGGACTTCTTTTTCTCTTCAGATTCGCCGCCACCACTGTTCTGCTGTTGTTCCTCAGAATCCTCCGGTGGCTGAGGCTCTGCATCCAGCTCCTCCAGCATCTTATCTATATCCTGCTTTAACTGCTCTGCCTCAGGATCATGGCCATCAGTTCCATAAGGATCTGCGCATCCCTTTTCACACAGGATATTTCTTGCTGACTGAAGGGTTCTTACAGCATTTGCCTTCTGCTTCTCAGTATTAAGATTATCAAAATCTATCTTATGCAGCATAGCCAGAGCAAGATTCACCCTGATATCGCACTCTTTCTTCTCAGTTGGATGAGACTCCAGCGCTGCCTTGTAATTATCAATCGCCTTATCATAGTCCTCCAGCTTATAATATGCATTTCCGGCATTATAATAAGGAAGATACCCCTCAGGTATATTTACCAGTTGGAGGAATTCCTGAGAGCCCGGAGAATAATCACCATGATTATATTTGATAAGAAATACACCATTTATAATATATCTCACTCCAAGAAAGAGCGCAATTATAAGAAGCACCACACTGACTATATTGATGATCCGCATAAACCCGATAGGATCTTCAATCTTGAACATAGCCTCTCTGTCAGCCTTTTTTTCATCTCTGATCCTCTGTCTGTCTGCAGCTCTGTCAGCCTTTCTCTCAGCCTTCTTCTGCATACGCTGAGCCTTTTTTTCCTGCTTTTTTTCCTGCTTTGTCTCAGCTTTGCCGCCCTTATCAACTGCATTATTCAGTTTTTCATCTGAATTCTTATCTTTCATTCAAAAACCTTTGCTATATCCTTCCTCTTCTGATAAACAGTACCAGCTCAAGCACCAGAAGTATTACCAGCGGAATGGCATACATATAATATACATCCTCATAGCTCACAGAATCAGATTTCTCTATAGTAAGTGAGCTGCCGCTCTTAATGGAGTCCACCAGATACTTGATATTGCTGGTGCTCTTCATATTAATATAATCGATATCCAGATCCGCTGCCACCTGCTTCAGATTGTCCTCATCTATTTTGGAAATGGCATCCTGATTGGTCTCAGGATCCCTGACATGCGAACCCCAGGAACCTGTTGACATCACTCCACCCTTGGAGGTTCCATATCCTAATACCGCTCCTGCCTCGACATACGGCCCCAGCTCCTTGAAGCTCATAAGCTCCGAGCCATCTGTTATCTCACCATCGCTTATGAAGAATACTATAGTCAGCCTTTCCGGCTTGGTGCTGGAGGACTCCAGCAGCAGCTTCATATCATCATAGGCCTTATTGAGAGAACTGCCCTTTGCATAATATACATCCGGCTGTGATATGGTGGAAAATGCATCCTTTACAGTTTCATGGTCCTGTGTAAATGGCGCCAGTATCTGGGAACGGTTATCAAATCTTATCAGTCCGAAGTTACTTCCCGAAAGCTCATCTATGATATACTCCGTATCCTTCAGAACCCCTTCCATTCTCGGATTCTTTCCATCATAGTCCTCTGCCCACATACTTATAGTCGTATCAACGACAAAGAGAACATCCAGATTCTTCATCTCTACTTCTGCATTATATCTCTTATCCATAGGTCTGAGATTGATCATAAATGCCAGAAACAGTATCAGACCGATCCTGAGACCACCCAGAATCTTCTTCCACAGTGCACTGTCTCTTCTGACCAGACTGATTATATAACAGACCAGGATGATTCCAAGAAGCGGGATGACTATATATAATGGTATAATCGGTTTTGTTATCATATCCTAATCACCAACCCTACTATCAGCATACAGGATAAAGAAATGATCATAACGATCACAGGAATCATCGGCTGATCAACTATCTTCGTAATAGTAACCTCTTCAACCTCCAGTGCTTCCTCACGCTCTATATCCGCTACTATATCATCAACCGAAAGCGACTCACTCTGTTTATAGAACTTGCCGCCGGTTTTGGAAACATTTGCCTTCAGATCCTGCTCATCATCCTCGTAGTCACTGGTATTCATTCCGCTCCAGGACTCCTTATCAGGGAATATACCGAAAACCTTGATGGAATTTTTCTTGCAAAGATCTGTAGCCTCATCAAGCTCTACTAGAGGCTTTCCCAGCGCTTCCTCAGCATTATCCGTAGAAAGAATAATGATACGTGTTCTGTCCTCATCATCCAGTCTCGGAAAGCTGTACATGCAGGACGCAACTCCCTCTCCTATAAGGGAACTTCCCTTCGTGTAATTACTTACCAGAGTTCCGGCATCATAGTAATCAAGCTTCTCCTGCATTTCCTTGAAGTCGTCATATTCGTCATAATCATACTCAAGATAGCCCGTAGAGGAATTGTAATACTTATCCATATATTCCTTCTGAAGAGCAAAGTATTCCTTTATATCCTCCAGTCTGCTGATGATAAAATCATAGTCATCTGTCATAGGTACATATAAAACAGTTGATGTATTGAATATACATACTCCGAATCTGTCACCGTCAAGCCCGGCAACAACATCCTCCAGACTATCAACCAGCTCGGCATTCAGCTCATATATCGAATAGGACACATCCATACACAGAAAGATATCTCTCTTCTTGGTACCATTATTGACGGTTTCCTTTTTTGCCGGTCTCGCCACCAGAAAGAGCCCTGCGACCAGACTGGTTATGATACAGATTTCCAGCAGTATGGATGCTATAAAATGCATCCTGCTGCGTGTCTTATAGATACTTAGCTCCTTGACAAAGCTGGTATTGGCAGCCTTTATACCACCACGATATTTAATTTTTCTTCTTAGTATATGCAGCACCACAAGCAGCACCAGCAGGACAGGTATTCCCACCTTTACCACCATCGGATGAATCAGATGCATATTATTTCCTCCAACCTTCTATAAGACTTCTGGTTTTTGCAAGCGACTGTCTCACATCCGCCCTTGTTACTCTGGCAAACTCAGGTTCATAATACTCCCTTACCAGATTGGTAAGCTGCGGAATATTGACTCTTCTTATCTCTGAAAGTGTATATTTCTGAACCTTTATTCCCGTCACTTCATACACAAACATACGGATAGCCATACTGATCCTCTGATAAGCCTGCCTTATATTGATCTTGCCCTGGGAAAGGTCTGACTCTATATATACAAGCTCACCAATATATTTTTTCTTCTTTCCTTCCAGAGTTGCCTCTGAAATCTTCTTCATCTTCAGTACCTTCTCACGCTTCAGCCTGTCGCCCAGCTTCTTTCTCAGGATGATCTGCGCCGCCACAACTCCCGCTATGAAAAGAACTGCCAGAATAATCCACAGGATCAGATAATTAAATGGATCCTGCAGTTCAACTGATGTTTTCATGCTATAGTCCTCAAATAAGATTTATCCTATACTCTCATTTTTATGCTTTTCAAAAAGCTCTACAACCTTATCAACCACATCTGCCTCTTTACTGATATCCACCGCACTGACCTGATGCTTCTTGAATATCTCTTCAGCCTTACGCTTTCTGTCAGCTCTGTCCTTTAGTTCAGCCTTATGCAGCTTTTTATCATGAAGCATATATTCCTTCGCATAAACCTTCTCTTCCAGGTCAAACAGCCGTTCTCCCGTAAGATAGGCATCCTCTATATTGATAAGCATTACATCATTCATAACAGAAAGCTTCTTCAGAAGATTATCACTCAGCCTGGATACTCCCTCCATATCTGTTATGATAAATATAATCATTTTCCTTCTGATATTCTCTGCAACATATTCCAGTGTTGCATCCAGAGGCTTTGACTCTTCATCTCTAAGGCACTTCTCATATCTGATAAGAAGATTCTCCAGATGATTCTTGCCTGAACGGAAAAATGAGAAATCATACCCCTTGTCAGTGCTGGTGAGAAGCGCATAATCATCGCCATGATCATTTACCAGATAGCTTATAGTTCCCATTACATTTAAAGCTATAGACGACTTGGACTCTCCTGCATCTGTATCTCCCTGGAACTTTGCACCCGAATCACCGATAAACAGGATATTGTGCTTCTTATCTGCTATATATCTCCGGATCAGCACTCTTCCGGTCTTTGATGATGATTTCCAGTCTATGTCACGGACGCTGTCACCATATACATACTCTCTAAGGTCATCAAAATCAAAGCTCCTTCCACGATAAATGGAGCTGAATTCACCGTCCAGTATATTTGAAGTTTTCTTTCTCGTATAAAGCGATATGGACGCCTTGATACGAGCCAGATAATCATAATCCATTATCTTTCTCCAGATTATTAATAATTACGGAGTCTGTACTGCCCCGACGATTCTGTCTATAATAGTTTCTACTGATACATCATCTGCGATTGCAGCATAGTTAAGCTCAATTCTGTGACGAAGCACCTGATTACGAAGAAGCTTAACATCATCCGGAGTTACATAGGTTCTTCCATAGATAAGGGCAACTGCCTTTGCTATCTTCATAAATGCTATAGATGCTCTCGGGCTGGCTCCCATCTTCACATAACGGCTGAGCTCCTGAGGAAGTACCTTGTCTGTATGTCTGGTTGCGTCAACCAGGAAGGAGATATATTTCTTGATAGCAGCATCTACATAAACCTTCTCTGCTATATCCTGCAATCTGTCAACATCCTCTATAGAAAGAACAGCAGGAGTCTTCTTTATGACTCCAGCCTCTATCCTGTTAAGAATCTCAGCCTCTTCCTCCGGAGTAGGATATGTGATCTTCTCCTTGATAAGGAAACGGTCTGTCTGTGCTTCTGACAGAAGATAGGTTCCTTCCTGCTCGATAGGGTTCTGGGTAGCGATTACGATAAATACATCCCCCGGCATCTTATAAGAAGCACCGCCGATAGTTACCTGCCTTTCCTGCATCGCCTCAAGCATGGCACTCTGTGTCTTTGCACTGGAACGGTTTATCTCGTCCAGCAAAACGAAGTTGGCAAATACCGGACCTAGCGTTGTATCGAACTGACCTGTAGCCTGATTATAAACCTGAGTTCCGATAATATCACTCGGAAGGAGGTCAGGAGTACACTGAATTCTGGAAAACTTTCCATTTACTGCATCCGAGATAGTCTTTGCAGCCGTTGTTTTGGCAAGTCCGGGAACTGATTCTATAAGTATATGACCATCAGCTATAATTGATGCCACCAGTGCGAACTTGAGATTCTGCTGTCCTACAACCTTTCCATCATAATAATCAGACAGCTTCTTGATAACCTCCTGAGCATATCCGAATTCTTCCTGTGAGATTGCACTCTGATTTCTGTTATCCTGTAGATTCATCACTTTCTCCTTTTGTTACAAGCTACTTTTTACCCTTTTTATCTTTCTTATCTGTATCTTTCTTATCTGTATCTTTTTTGTCTGTATCTTTTTTGTCTGTTTCTTTTTTGTCTGTTTCTTTCTTATCTGCTGATTTCTTTTCCGGAGCCTTTTTTTCAGCTTTCTCTTTATCATCCACCTTCTGCTCAAAAGCACTGTCCGAAGCCTCGGTTGATTTATTAACAACTGCTTTTCTTGTATCACCAGAAGGCATCTGACTTACATCATCAGTTGCAAAATGTTTACCTAATATCGGATCTACGTACCGGCTCTGATAATAACGGTACAGAGCCTTATACTCTTCACTGTGACTATCCGTGGCATGTCCATGCATTTCATCAAAATCCCTGTCCTTACGAACCTTCTTGATTACATGAAGTGAAACATTTGCCGCATGAGATGCTATCCTCTCAAAGCTGTTTACCAGATCAAAGAGTGATACACCACCCTCGATACTGCATATTCCTTCCTGCAGTCTTTCCACATGATGAGTCTTAATGATTTCCTTCAGCTCATCAATCACCTCGGAAAGAGGCTCAACTCGAACAGCCATAGTGATATCGTCATTCTTAAATGCTGTAAATGTGGTATCCATGGTATAGTTAACCGCAACTATGATATCCTCTGTCTCCCTGTGACCGGAGGGTGAAAAATGAATATCCTGCTCATTCTTGGATCTTGCAACATAGGCTATATTCATACAATAATCGCCGATACGTTCCATATCTCCGATAGAGTTAAGCATCTCATAAACTGTAAGCTTATCATCAGCAGACAGTCTCTTACGGTCTATCCTTATAATATATGCCGAAAGCACTGATTCACATTTATCGATAAAGCTCTCATTTTCCTCCATAACAGGGAACTTGCTCTCATCATATTCATATATCATGCCCGTCGCCAGCCTGTAGTTCTCCAGTATAGCATCGCACATCTTATTCATAAGCGCCTTGCACTGTTCAAGAGCTATGGTTGGTGTATTCAGAAGCAGATCATTAAGTGCAGCCAGCTCCTTATCTCCTTCGCTTTCCTCACTTTGTCCTATTAATCTCTCTGTCATCTCAGAAACCTGCTTTGAGAACGGCAGAAGTATAAGACTTGTCAGAAAGTTATACAGGAAATGAAGTGTGGCTATATCACCCCTGTTAACAAAATCCGACCTGAAGGACATCCCCAGAATACTATTGGATATATATATCAGGCCTCCGAATACTATAGCACCGAATACATTAAAGAATATATAGCCTATAACCAGACGCTTTGCCTTTTTATTTGCTCCGATACTTCCTAAGATTGTGGTGGAGCATTTGCCCAGATTCTCTCCTATTATTATGGGTATCGCTACGGCATATGATATAGCTCCTGTTGCTGAAAGCGCCTGAAGAACACCTACGGAAGCATTTGAACTCTGAAGTATGACTGTTATAACTATACCGATGAGTATTCCCAGCAGAGGATTCTCAAGGGAAGTGAACATCGACTGGAATCCGGCACTTTCCTTAAGTGGCTCAAATGCTTTCTCCATCAGTGTCATACCATAGAAAAGCATTCCAAGTCCAACAAGCACTCCGGCTATATTTTTAGCCTTTTTGTTACTGGTAAAAAGAATGATAAATGCACCTACTCCTACCAGCATCGGAGCAAAAAATGCCGGCTTTACAAGCTGCAGCAGTATATTATCATCTCCCAGATCACCAAGCCTGAATATCTGAGAGGTAACTGTACTACCAACATTAGAGCCAAAGACAACCGGCATAGCCTGAGCCACCTTCATGATACCGGCGTTAACAAAGCCGACCAGCATTATGGTGGTTGCGGCGGAACTCTGCATGATACCTGTTACGCCCACTCCAAAGGCCCATCCCTTTATAGCTCCTACTCCCTTTTTCTTACTGGTTGTAAGAGTCTCAAGTATTCTCTCCAGACCAGAACCGGTCAGCTTGTCCAGAGATGAACTCATCTGACTCATTCCGAACAGAAACAGTCCTATCCCTCCAAGTAATTGAAGTATGTCCAGTATCCCCATATAAACTCCTTTATATTCGGTATCTATGTAAAATCAAATAATGTCATATGATACTTTTGACACGCAGATCATTAAATGAATTAACTAACGATTCATTCTTTCCCAAATTCCTACTATAACATATATTTCAAATATACTAAAGGGTTTTTAATGAATAACTTTGCTGCTGCCGGCTTTAAATAAAGCTGATTCCGGACTGATCACCCTTTACCCAAGGATATCCTTCACGATTTCAGCCGCCATCAAAAGACCTGCCGCTGCCGGTACAAAGGGTGTACTTCCGGGTGTACGTCCATCCCCCAGCACATTATCTTCACCCTTTTTCCTTTTTATCGGCGGTTCATCCGAATATACCACCTTAAGACTGTCTATTCCTCTGTCTCTAAGTTCCTTTCTCATAACCTTTGCAAGAGGGCATACAGATGTTATATATATATCAGCAATTCTAAGTCTCCCCGGATCCATCTTATTGCCGGCTCCCATGGCACTGATAACCGGCACCCCCAGAGACTTAGCCCTGGTGATTATTTCGAGCTTTGCAGTAACTGTATCAACTGCATCCACTATATAATCATAGCTGCTAAAATCAAACTGTTCAGCGTTCTCAGGCAGATAAAAGGTTTCATAGGCTTCCACCTTAATATCGGGATTTATACTAAGAAGCCTCTCCTTCATCACTTCCACCTTGGGACGCTCCAGAGTATCATGGGTTGCAATAATCTGTCTATTGATATTGCTTATATCTACCGTATCCTTATCAACTATATCGATACATCCTACACCAGCTCTTCCAAGCGCTTCAACCACATACCCGCCGACTCCGCCAACCCCGAATACCAGAACCTTTGCTTCTGCCAGCTTCTCTATACCAGCCCAGCCTATAAGGGCTGCCGTTCTTGTATATTGTTCTCTATTCATAATCATTTCCCGTTCCTTGTTTCTACAATAAATATCCCACTTTGTCAGTTCAGGTCATGCGGATATAACCCGGATAACCTTCCCTATTTTATCAATATATCAATTATTAAACAATCCTCCTAATATAATTTACGCATCAACTATTCCAGATATATTTCCTTATTAATCCTCCCGTGAAAATATGCGTTATGCCCCTGATATTTTACATAACACTCATAATATTTTCGCATAACACTCCTGCTATCTGCACCACTGAAATATGTTCAAAAATATATAGTTAGTTTTTTATAACGATTAATGCAAGAGTCTAACCCAAATATTTCTTGTATATATATCAGATATTTGATACAATTCACTATGTATGCAATCTGCATACAAACTGACCGTCAGGTTAACAAAGTTGCTTTAGTTTCGGCAGTTTATGTATATTCAGGCTTCTAAGTAACAGTGGCGGTACAAACTACATAATGAATTAGTATGATATGGGCTGGATCATCTTGATTAGTCTAGTCGGTTTAAAAGGGAAAGGAAGGTTTTGTATGGTACAATTAGCTCTTAATTTAATTCCGGTATTTTTATACAGTGACGTTCAGGCACCTGAACTCACCTCACAAATGATTGTTACATCAATCATTGAGTTTCTTATTGCTTATGTTATCTCAGCAATTCCACTTATGAAGATATTCCAGAAGGCTGGTATTGAAAGCTGGTATGCATGGGTTCCAATTCTCAACACATATATGCTTACCAAGATTGCCTGCGGTAATGGCTGGTTCTTCTTACTTGCACTTATTCCATGTGTAGGTTCACTTATATTCCTTATCTTCTTAGCTATTAAGCTTTCAAAGGCTTTCGGCTATGGCGGTGGAATGATAGCACTTCTTATACTGCTTACAATCATTGGTTATTATGTAATCGGTTTTGGTTCTTCACAGTATCAGGGACCACAGTAATAATCAGTTTTCGCATTTCATTATGTAGATATCAAAGTCTCAGGATCTTTCCTGGGACTTTTTGTTTTATCATCAATTCCGTAATTGAAGTATATGATGTCATAATGTAAAATAATAAGTGTTCCGGTAGTATTAGTGGCAGCTTACCAAGGAATCACGGTAGTATTAGTGGCAGCCTCCCTACCAAAGCTGCCAGATGTGTTTTATCAAGAGGAGTTTATTATGTTATATCGTAAAGACAAATATGGAAATGATATATCCATGCTGGGCTATGGCTGCATGCGATTCACCAAAAAGGGAGGAAGCATCGATCTGGACAAGGCTGAGAAGGAAGTCCTGAAGGCTTACGAAATGGGTGTCAACTACTATGATACCGCATATCTTTATCCCGGAAATGAGGTTGCTCTCGGAAAGATTCTTGCCAGAAACAATCTTCGCGAAAAGATAAAAATCGCAACCAAGCTTCCACAGTATAATGTGAAAAATGCGCCTGCCATTGATAAGTATTTCGATGAGGAGCTTTCCCGTCTTCAGACAGATTATATCGACTATTACCTGATGCACATGATGACAGACTTCAGCAACTGGAACAATCTGGTAAATCTTGGTATCAAAGACTGGATAGATAAGAAAAAGAAAAGCGGTGCCATAAGAAATATCGGTTTCTCCTTCCACGGAAATACCGATATGTTCATTAAAATACTAAATGCCTACGACTGGGATTTCTGTCAGATACAGTACAATTATCTGGATGAGGTCTCCCAGGCAGGTGTCAAAGGTCTTAAGGCCGCTGCAGAGAAGGGAATCCCTGTAATAATCATGGAACCGCTTCGTGGTGGCAAGCTTGTAAATATGCTTCCTGCCAGCGCTAAGAAAGCCATGAAGGAAAGCGGACGTAACTGGTCTCCTGCAGAATGGGGACTCAGATGGCTGTGGAACCAGCCCGAAGTAACCTGTGTTTTATCCGGAATGAACTCACTTGAGATGGTCGAAGAGAACTGCCGTATAGCGAGCGAAGCCGAGGCAGGACATTTTACCGAGGCCGACTTCCAGACCATAGACAGGGTACGGGATGCCATAAATGAAACCATCAAGGTTGGATGTACCGGCTGCCGTTACTGTATGCCTTGTCCGAAGGGAGTTGATATTCCGGGTATATTCCGCTCCTACAACACCATGTATTCTGAAACGAAGCACAGCGGACGTTTTGAATATGCCCAGACAGTAGCACTAACCAAGGAACCTACCTTTGCAACCCAGTGTGTCAAATGCGGCAAATGCGAACAACACTGCCCTCAGAGTATTCCTATCAGGGAGAAGCTGGTAGAGGCAGATAAGCACCTCAGACCTCTTCCCTACAAGGTAGGAATCAATATCGCCAGAAAGATTCTGGTCAAAGGATAATCCGCATAATAAAAACCGGTTCTTAAAGGTTTACTCTTCAAGCCGTAAACCTTCAGAACCGGTTTTATTTATTTAATTATATATACAGCCTTATCAGCATACCACCTGTTTCCATTTGTGGTATCGCCTGCCTCCAACGTCTCTCCATTTCCGATATATAATGCTGTATGGCCTATTCCTGTTCCTGCGTCATTCGCTATATCGCCTGAGTAGTAGAACAGAAGGTCACCCGGCTGAACCTCTGATATCCAGACCTCCTGAGAGGAATAGGTTGAATACTGAAGTCCTGCATTATGAGGAAGACTGTAGCCTGCATAAGCCCATGACAGCATGGTAAAGCCTGAGCAGTCTGTTCCAGCCATGGTCTGTCCACCGTAAACATATGGGAAGCCAAGCGATCTGCCCGCATACTGGATAACGCTGTCCTTTGTAGCCGAAGGTGCTCCACCCATCGGAGGAACTGTTGTAAGATATCCATCCCAGCCTACAGCATATCCGGCTGAATCAAAGCTGACGTAGGTCTGATCTATAATAAGGGTAGTATCCTTGGCATATGCACCTGTATTATCATAAAGTGAATATCCTGTGCCATCCCACCACCAGTAACCTGTTCTGCCTGTCCAGGCACCGGAGTGATCTACCCAGTAACCATCTATCCACTGACCGGTCTCTTCACCATTAATAGTTGCTCCGGATGCAAGCAGTCCACTGTAGTTGAAGTAATAATAGGTTCCACCGATATTCTTCCAGGTGGATCTTACCATATAGCCCCACTCATCAAAGTAGTACCAGCATCCATCAATTTTCTGCCACTGGCTATATGGATACCAGCCATAATTATCTGTTATATACCAGCCCCAGCTATCCTGACTCCAGGACATGGAATAGCTTGCATCCCATACTCCATCAGCTCCCAGCCAGCAGCCATCATACCAGCAGTTGGTTTCCACACCGTAATTATCTATATCTGCTCCAAGATAGTACCATTTGCCTTCACTCTGCTGCCAGCCCGACTGCATCACGCCCTCAGCATTAAAGAGGCACCTTTTTCCGTTTATCTCAACCCAGCCTACAGCAAGTCTCAGATCATCATAGATATAATATATATCACCATAATATCTTGAATAACCGGTTTGATAGAAGCCTGTAGGTACTGCCTCGACCTTTCCAGCCTTCAGATTCTCAAGGCTCACATAATCACCAAGATAATAAAGCACTCCGCTTATTTTGGTAACTCCCGTTTTAAGAATACCATTTTCATCAAAATACAGTTTTCTGCCCTTATAATCCATCCAGCCGGTCTGCAGGCTTTGATCATCATTTACATACGATATGCCATTTCCTGAAATGTTATCTAATTCCACAAAGCCCTTCTCAACAGGGGTTGCCACGCCTGACTTTGCACTATCATAATCAAAGTATCCAAGATAATAAATCTTACCATCCTTCTTCAGAAGTCCGGACTGAACTATACCATTTTCATTAAAATAATATCTGACTCCATTAATGGTCTTCCAGCCCGTGGCTACGGTCAGATCATCATTTACATAGTAATAGCCACTGCTATATGCGCCATTTTCGTTATAGCTGTAAATATATACAAAGCCGGTTTCTATAGTGCCAGCTCCTTCACCATAGTAAATGTCCATATAGCTGAAGTCTCCCAGATAGTAGAGCTTTCCATCTATCTTCCGGAATCCTGTAAGAACTATTCCATCTTTATCAAAATAAAACTTTCTGCCATCTATAGTCTGCCAGCCGGTAACCTTCTCCCCATCCTGATAATAACTGTAATTCCCGGCATCATCTGACTGCCAGCCGTCCGTTATCTCATCTTCATAATCATACCCATAATTATAATCATAGCCATACTCTGCCAATGAACCCGCTGCAAATACCACTCCCAGCTTATCCTGTGACTTTGATGCGGCTGCAAGTATTGCTCCTGCACAAAAAACCGAAGCAGCAAAAGTTATGTACTTCCTGTTCATAAACCTCATATTCCCTCCCAATAATTGTTACTATTCAGGCGCCACCTAGTAGCATTGAATGTATCAAAACACCATCCTTGTAATAATACACCTTTTTTACCATTATGGTCAACCTTTCCTTATAAAGGCAAGGCTGCAGCAAAGACAGAAAAAAGGTGAAAAGCCATTTGACTCTCCACCCTCTGTATATATATGTTTTTTTGTGAAATAAGTTTGCTTAATTATTATATCGTAATCATTCTTCTTAATTATTATAGCCGGATATTCTAGTAGAAGATATGATCACCTATCTGTACATAGTATCCAAGTGTTGATGTATCTATATTCCAGGTAGGTCTGAAGTACATAAGTCCCGGAACATTATTTGCACCATTCAGTGCATCCTGAGCAGCCTGAAGTGATGTAGCACTACCACCTGTTGAAAGAGCTGTGCTAAATGAACCTGAATAGATTCCTGTAAACTGGCTTGGTGCATAGATAACATCTGAAAGTGAGCTTCCCCAGTATCCATTATAAAGTCTGTTCATAACTACACTTGCAACTGCAAGCTGTCCTTCATATGACTGATTTCCTGCCTCTGCATAAACGATTGCAGCCAGAAGATAAAGATCACTTGAGTTAGTAGCAGGTGCCTCTGTAGGAGCTTCTGTCGGTGCCTCTGTTGGCGCTTCTGTAGGAGCCTCAGTTGTAGGAGCCTCTGTCGGTGCCTCTGTTGTAGGAGCCTCTGTCGGCGCCTCTGTTACAGGAGCCTCTGTTGGTGCTTCAGTTGTAGTTGCTTCTGTAGCAGCAACCGTAGTAGCTTCTGTAGTTACCTCTACAGCTCTGGTATCATTATTCTGCTCAGTCTTTGTATTATTAGCAGTCTCAGTCTTCTTTTCTTCTGAAACTGTCTTATCTTCCTCGTCTTCTATCTCGATAACATTTTTCTCTTCTTCACGTTCTGCGTCAGCTACAACGACCGGTTCAACATAGAGAAGCTCTCTAAGTGTCTTGCCCTCTTCATCAGCCTGAACAGCATACTTTGTAGCCTCTTCATCGGTTGCGATGAACTCTGTCTTAAGATATCCCTCTGAATCGTCCGCAGAAACGATAGTCCATTCACCATCTGTTCCAACAACAGTTCCGGTATCACCGGTATTTAATACCTTAAGTATATTTCCATCTGTTGATGCTTCTGCCCTGAGATTAAGTCCGTCAGTTAAAACGATGTACTTTCCTGTCATATCAATCTCAGTCTGAGCCATATTGCTTGTATCATTTGCAGCAGTAAGAACTGTCTCATCATCAAATAATGAATAGAGCTGATCAACTGACTCTGCCTCGATCATAGATGCCTCAGAGATATTGATCACCATATTGTTCTCAGCCTGCTCAGCAACTATAGCTGCTACAGTCTTTTCTTCAGTCTTTTTATCATCTATTATATTTGCAGCAAGTACCGAACCTCCGGCTATAGCAAAGGTTGTCATAAATACAAGTGCATTTCTTACCATAAACTTACCTGAAAGAATATACTTTCTAGTATAAAGCTTTGCATCTTCAAGTTTAAGCTGTGTCTTACGCCTCATAATTAACCTCGAAAATATCATAATCTTGATATATTTTACAGATACTTATTACAAAAATGTTGCATTATGTAAGCAAATGTTACAAATTAACTACATTATGTAAACAAATGTTACAAAAAGTCCATAAAATGTTACAGATTTGTTACAAATGTATACTAACACTATGTAACAAATCTGTCAAGGATTTTTCTCTATATTCTCGAAGTACAGGTCTATGCCCTTTGCTATTCCTATTGCAAGCTTCTTTCTGTATTCCTCAGAAGCCAGCGCCTCATCATCTGATTCATTAGATAAGAAGCCCATGCTGATTACTGTTGCGGGCATATCGCAATAGTTCAGCGACGTAAGATTATCTGTTTCATATATACCCATTCTGGAAGCTCCTGTATCCTCACAGGTTGTTTTCAGAATGTCATAGCACAGTTCGTAATTATTCTGGTACAGCATTCCCGTATGCGAATTGGCCGATGTTGCAATAAAGCCAAGTATTCCGGAGGCAGACGGATCATTTGCCTGAGGCGCCTCCAGCTTAATAAATACATCCGCCGAAGCCGCATTTGCCATTTCAGCACGCTTTGCATTGCTTATATCTACACTGCTGGAGGTTCGGGACAGATATACTGTATAGCCCCTCTTAACCAGCTCTGCATTCAGATAATTGGCAACCGCGAGTGTTACTTCATATTCAAAGTTTCCGGTACTTACTCCGATTGCTCCAGTCGTCATCTTCGGCTTCATTCCTGCCTTCTCGGCAGCCGTGGTAGCCGTAGCATACTGACCATTACTCATAAACTCAGGAGTCTCTATATCAGGACTGACAGGCTCAGTTTCCCGATTCTCGGTAATCTGTCTGGCAGGATCGATGTATATAACCCTGTTTACCTGCTTGGTATCTGTTTCCGTAGCCCACTTGATATCCGTTTCTTCCACATACTGGGAACGTACATAAAGCGGTGTTCCGTTTATGAGAACTCTTGTCCACTGATCTCCGACACCGGTACGCTTTAGTTCAACACCCTTATCCAGCGTCACATACACCTCTGAATTCTCGGCAGGCTCCCGACGCACAGTAACATTATCCTGTACTGTAACGATATAGTCTCTTATGGTTCTGAATCCGTCATCATCCAAAAGGCTCTCATCCTCTTCCTCTGTAGTTGACTGAGTGGTAGCAGTCTCCTGTTTCGCTCCGCAGCCGGTAAGAAGAAGCATCAGAATCAGCATAGCAGAGATAATTCTATGGCACGCTCCGATCTTTAGGATGGCATAGTGTCTTTGCCCTTTATTCAGTTGTTGTTTTCTGAATAATTTCAATTTTTTATATTCCTGTTTTATATATTATAGTTATTCCTTTGATTAATACTTAAGAAAATGACCTGATAGCTCCAAATAGTCCCAGGCTTCCCAGCCCCATTATTATTCCGGCAAGAACAACTCCTGCCATTATAGCTATAACACATTTCTTAAAATCCAGATCCAGTATGCTGGCAGCAAGAGTTCCTGTCCAGGCTCCCGTACCGGGAAGCGGAATACCTACAAAAAGGAAAAGTGCCAGATATGTACTTCTTCCGGCTTTTTCTGTAAGCTTACGTCCGCCCTTTTCTCCTTTTTCAAGGCAGAAACGAAAGAAACGTCCTATCCAGCCCAGTCCCTTCGGCCAGTTTACCTTTGCTCCCCATTCCAGTACCTTTCTGGCAAAGAAAAATATCAGAGGAACCGGCAGCATATTACCCAAAATGCATATCACATAGGAAAGAGGCATATTCAGACCAAATCCAACCGCATAGGGAATAGCTCCTCTAAGCTCAACGAGCGGGACCATTGATATAAGAAAAATAATCAGATAATGCATAGCATCTACCTTTCAAATTTATTTGTACTAGGCTGCATAATACCACAATACAATCTACTGTTGCAACCTCTTCCTCATCATACTCTCACCTCAGTCTAAAACTGACTCTCCAGCAGCATCGACAGCCGCTCTATGAATGTATCTCCATAATAATTCTCATACATTTCACGTCTCATTTCAGCCGGCTTGTTAGTAATGATAGAGTCCACGTCCAGCAGCATCATCTTTTCAAGAATAGCCTTACTATCCACCGTCCAGGCATAGACCTCCTTGCCCTGGGCATGAGCATTTCGCACTATATCATTATTTATATATCTGTATTTGATGCTAAATGCATCCGCATTCGTCAGATTACTGATATCACCAACCGCAACCGACATAACATATACCGTCTGTACTCTGTCATCCAGTTCCTTAACCTTACTGATAGCCTTATAATTCATGGACGTAACAACACAGCTATCGTACAGGTCATACTCCTCGACAAGCGCCACGACAGACTCTATCAGATGCTTATCCGTCTTGGCAGGCTTAAGCTCTATATTGAGATCCGCCTTCCCATCTATCAGTTCTATAGCCTCACGAAGAGTGGGAATCTTCTCGTCCTTGTATAGTTCTTTGTTTTTGCCCTTATATTTGGCCCCGGCACTGTATTCCTGAAGCTGTTCATAGGTCAGCTTTCCAACCTTTTTCTTAACTCCGCAGGTTCGATATATGCTTTCATCATGCATGATGACTATCTCGCCATCCTTAGTTTCTCTGACATCCAGCTCAACTACGTCAGCACCTGTCTCCACTGCAATCTGAAATGCCGCAAGCGTATTCTCAGGTGCTTCCATACATGCGCCTCTGTGTGCGGTAATGCTTACCTTATCCAGATACTCTGCATTTACAGAGATCAGACCATATCTTTTAAGCATATAAAAACCGATATTCAGTATAAGTGCTATCGACATCAAAACAGCAATAACCTTTATTTCCCTGCGTCTGCTCCTTTTTACGTCATAGGTATAATCATCGATGTTCTGCTTTCCCGGAGTCTCCGGCACCAGATTATAGTAGCTGTCGCAGATAAATGCATATATAAGTGGCAGCCCAACCAATACATAAAAGATAGACAGCACCAGCTTTATAGCTTCGTAAATCATGGTCATGACTTTGACTGCTTCCCCGGAGCCGAGCACCTTATCAAGTACTACTCCTGAATACAGATAGTTGATAAGCACCGGCACACCTACCATTAGTACTACCCAGCACAGTATGCCGGGGATAACCCTTAACCTATGCTTCTTTAAAACCTCGCCAGTTCTATCAATCGACTTACGAAAGCTGATTCCCTCGACATTGAATATATGCAGTAAAAATGTATATCTCATGGAATATATCATTAGAAGTGCATATATCGAAACTAAGGCAACTGTAATCGGCACATTCCAGGTCAGAAGATCTATCACATATGGAACCTTGATTCCCAGCAGCTCAAAGTTAAAGATAACATTTGTCATCACAGGAAAATAGCACAATACAAATAAGAAGATAGGGAGATTACGAGGCCTGAGAACCCTGACGGCACTCCTTATTCCCACAAGCGCCATCCTGACAGGACCGGTTTTCTGCATGTAATTGGCGCGGTGACAGGAATAGCTGATAGCAGATACATTTATCATAATGTACATGCTCATAAAGAGAAGCATTATAAATATAAATGCATAGGTCGAGGGAGCCTTCAGGAACCTTCTCATGGTTTCCTTGGTCAGATAATTGATACCGGACAGATGCACTGCCATATTTACAAAAGCATAGTAGAGAGGAATAAGCACAGCAAAAGATACTGTCTTGAAGATAACTTCAAACAGTATCACATTTGCCATATTATATCTGAATAATTTTATAGTATCCCGAATACTCTTCATAGTTCAGAGTACTCCTTTACAGAAGTAGCATCGCATCACCGAAGGAGAAGAAGCGGTAACGTTCCTCTACAGCCTCCTTATATGCCTTCATTACAGCTTCGCGGTTATAAAATGCCGATACCAGCATTATAAGCGTTGATTCCGGTAAATGGAAGTTGGTAATCAGCGAATCCACGCATCTGAACTCATAGCCCGGATATATGAATATATCTGTCCAGCCTGATGCCGGACGGATATCACGCATTTCACCCGTTTTATGAATATCCTGAAGATTTCCAACCGTCTCCAGAGTTCTGGTACTGGTGGTTCCAACGGATATAACCCTTCCGCCATTTCTTCTGGTCTCATTTATTATATCAGCCGCCTCCTGGGAAAGCTCATAATATTCACTATGCATATGATGCTCTTCCAGCTTCGTAACCTTGACAGGTCTGAAGGTTCCAAGTCCTACATGAAGAGTAAGACGCGCGATCCTGATACCCTTTTTTTCTATATCTGCCAGCAGCTCCTTTGTAAAATGAAGTCCTGCAGTCGGAGCCGCAGCGCTGCCTGTATGCTCGGCATACACAGTCTGATAGCGGTCCTTGTCCTGTAACTTATGTGTGATATAAGGAGGAAGCGGCATCTCTCCAAGTCTGTCAAGTACCTCTTCCCATATTCCATCATATTCAAATCTGATGATCCGGTTTCCTTCCTCTACAGTATCCAGAACCTCAGCAGTAAGAAGCGGTTCTCCGGTTTCTGCATCCTTACCAAAGCATACCCTTGCGCCGGGCTTCATCTTCTTTCCGGGACGAACCAGGCACTCCCAGATACGGGTATTTTTACCACCGGACTTTTCAGAAACACTACTATTAAAAGTATCATTGAAAGCATCATTGAAAGTATCATCCGCAGAACCCTTCTGTCCGGCAGTCCATGAATCAGCAGCCTTCAGGAGCAGCACCTCTATAGCCGCTCCGGTTTCTTCCTTTTCTCCCAGAAGTCTGGCAGGAATAACCTTGGTGTCATTTACCACCAGACAGTCACCGGGATTCAGGTATTCTATTATATCGTGAAATCTTCTATGTTCTATCTCCCCGGTATCCCGATGTATAACCATGAGTCTGGAGTTATCGCGCTTCTCCAGTGGATCCTGAGCAATCAGTTCCTCAGGAAGATCATAGTAAAAATCCTTAACATCCATTATCGTTCCTCGATTGTATGACCTGAATAGTCATCCTTTATTCTATTAGGCTCTAAGCTCTATTCCCTCTGCCTTTAGAGCATCAAGTATTTTATTTACAGCAGCATTTACCTCATCTCCTGTAAGGTTATGATCCGCTGCTCTGAAGGTAAGTGAATAAGCAACACTCTTCTTTCCAACCAGAACATTTGGTCCTTCATATACATCAAAGAGTTCCAGCTTCTCCAGATACTCGCCTGCATTCTTTCTGATGATCTTCTCGATATCTCCCACATACAGCTTTCTGTCACAGAGCAGAGCAAGGTCTCGATTGGAAGCAGGATACTTGGCAATCTCAGTATATTTAATATCAAAATCTGCCATTTCGACCAGCTTATCCATATTGATGACTGCTACATAGGCATCTGCCTTGATACCATAGTTCTCAGCTACTACCGGATGAACCTGTCCGATATAACCAACCTCTGATGTATGGTTCGTGGCCTTTACTATCTTCGCCTGACGAAGTGTATGGAGGAACGGGTACTCTGTATGGTCATATTCAGCGGTTGAGATAAAATCAACTCCGTTTTCCCCACCTAAACCATTTGAGATATTCAGCTTGTCCAGAAGCTCTTCAACTACGCCCTTCATTACGAAGAAATCACCCTCACCGTACATTCCAATGGCAAGACGCTGAAGCTCATCGAGAGGAAGATCACTCTTCTTGCCCTCTTCTTCAGGCTTAGCCGGCCAGGTTGCATGAGGAATATATACATTTCCAAGCTCATACAGACGGACACTCTTATTGCGTCTGCTGGAGTTGGTACCAAGGGATGTCAGAAGTCCGTTCAGAAGCTGGGTTCTCATCACCTTAAAGTCCTCACCCAGAGGATTAATGATATCAATTGTCTTACGAAGAGTACTGTCCTCCGGAATCAGAAGCTTATCAAATGCCTTTGCACTTTCAAAGCTGTAGGTCATACCCTGTGAGAATCCATTTTCTTCTACTATCGCTCTGGCGATACGGTTTATGGATTCACTGTAGGAGATACCGCCTATTCCTCCATTAGTTGTAGGAACTGTTGACGGGATCAGGTCATATCCGTGAATACGGGCTATTTCCTCAGCCAGATCCGCCATACAGTGAAGATCCTGTCTATAGGTAGGAACTGTAAGTGTATTCTTCTTCTCATCATAGGTAAGTCCAAGACGGCTGAATATATCAAGCTGCTCCTCCCTGTCTATATCAATTCCAAGAAGAGCATTCATTCTGTCCGGCTCAAAGGCAAGTGTCCAGGGTTCTACCGGTGCGGGATATTCATCAACCTCACCCTCCAGAACCTCACCACAGCCAAGCTCCTGTATCAACTGAACCGCACGAGTTATAGCAAGCTCTGCAAGATTCGGATCCAGTCCCTTATTAAACTTTGCTGATGACTCTGTTGATATACCATGACGGCGTTCTGACTTACGTATGTTATTGCCCTCAAAGCATGCCGACTCAAAAAGAATATACGGAAGCTCTTTAGTTTCAAGAGGAATCATGGAGTTCTTACCGCCCTTGATTCCTGCGAGAGCAACCGGCTTAACCGCATCACATATCATAAGTGTATCTGTATCCAGCTTCAGCTCCTCGTCATGGAGGGTTGTGAATTCCTCACCCTCAGCAGCACGTCTTACGACAATCTTTCCTCCTTCAAGAGTTGAAAGGTCAAATGCATGCATCGGCTGTCCCAGCTCTTCCATTACGTAGTTAGTAATATCGACAATGTTATTGATAGCATTTATATTCCTGCTGCGAAGCCTCTTCTGAAGCCAGAGTGGTGAAGGACCTATCTTTACATTTCTTACTACTCTTCCGATATATCTCTTGCAAAGATCAGGAGCCTGTATCTCTACAGCTATCTTATCTGATGATTTCTCGTCATGAACTTCATTTGCCTCGACACTTGCCTTCATTTTCTCCAGATTGAACTTGCCCTCCGGATCAAACGGAACCTTATAGGTTGCCGCAGCCTCTCTTGCCATACCAAGAACTGAAAAGCAGTCCACTCTGTTGGAGGTAATCTCGTACTCAATATTTGCATCATTTAAGCCAAGCTTCGCTGTAGCGTCATCACCGGGCTTCAGATTCATAAGTGCTATCTCATCATCTGTAAAGATATATACTCCGTCTTTATCTCCGGGATAAAGGTCTCCGTTAGCACCTATCTCCTCGATGGCACACATCATACCTGCTGATGGAACGCCTCTCAGCTTGCCCTTCTTGATCTTTCCTTCCTTTGGGGTGAGGTCTTCACCGGTATGAACATTATATACTGCTGTTCCGCCATCAAGAACTGTAGGTGTAAAGTATCTCTTCTCCTGTCCGTCAGCACCCTTCTCGTTATCAGCCTCACCAAATCTGTAAGGACAGAGCTTTATAATATTTGGCGCTCCCGTAACGATCTGTACGATACCGTCCTCATTCTGACCTGCCTCTACAGTATGTCCTACATTTACCTGACATACTACGAGTCTGTCTGCATCAGGATGCTTCGCAACCTCCATAACCTGACCAACTACCACACGGCTGAGTCTGGCACCTGTAGGCTTCTTAAAATATTTGGTAACTCTCTCAACATGTGAACCGGAAAGGGTTATCCTGTCAGCGAATTCATCCACTGCTTTATCAAGTCCCTCATATTCCAGGGTACTGTTTCCATTTTCATCTATATCTACTTCAGGGAATGGCAGCTCCGGAACTATATCCTTCAGCCACATAACTGGTGTATCCATATCTTTCTCCTTATCTTTCTAACTAATAAATTCTCGTGTCTGTTCCTCGATTGCATGACCTGAATAGCTGCTATTTATTTGTTCAGGTCATCCCTTCCTATTTAGAACTGCTCCAGGAAGCGGATATCGTTTTCATAGAGAAGTCTCATATCTGCTATCTCATACTTAAGAAGCGCAACTCTTTCCAGCCCGATACCAAAAGCAAATCCTGTATATACCGGAGCGTCCGGATTACTGCTGTCATTGATACCACACATTTCCAGGACATCAGGATGAACCATACCACATCCAAGTATCTCGATCCATCCGGAGCTCTTGCAGGCTGTACATGCACAGTCAACCTCACGTCTTACCAGCTTGCCGTCCTCCTTTACCTCCTCCAGCTTCTTGACACGTCCTGTACCGTGACACTTGAAGCAGGTTACATCAACCTCTGCTGATGGCTCTGTAAACGGAAAATGATGTGGGCGAAGCTTAGTTTTGGTATCCGGTCCAAAAAACTCCTTTGCAAACTGATCCAGAGTACCCTTCAGATCTGCCATAGTAACATTTTCTCCTATAACAAGTCCCTCAACCTGATGGAAGGATGGGCTGTGTGTTGCATCCACCTCATCTGAACGGAACACACGTCCCGGTGAAATAAGCTTTATAGGAAGGCTTCTCTCCGGGAAGCCCTTGGAGGTCTCCTTCAGGCGTCCGGCTGCCAGCATTACTCTTGCCTGAACGGATGAGGTCTGGGTACGGAGCACGATATCGTCCTCTGTAGTCTCACCCTTGGACTCGTCATGTCTTGCAATGTAGAATGTATCCTGTTCGTCCTTTGCAGGATGATCCTCAGGAATATTCAGAAGCTTGAAATTCATGCGATCATACTCAATCTCCGGGCCTTCTACTACTTCGTAACCCATTCCTATGAATACTCTTTCAAGATCCTCCAGCGCTATCTGGTTAGGATGCTTATGACCTCTTACGGTTCTGTTTCCGGGTCTTGTAACATCCAGCCACTCGCTTTCCATCTTCTTCTCGATAACCTTGGCTTTCAGCTCCTTCTTCTTCTCTGCTATGCTGTTTTCCAGAACATCTCTGACAGCATTTACCATCTGACCAACCTTTGGTCTTTCTTCGGGAGCCACATCCTTCATACCCTTGAGTATCTGTGTAAGCTCTCCCTTCTTTCCAAGCACTGAGACTCTTATCTCGTCCAGTGATTCAGGGGTTACTGTTTCTGCTATCTGCTTCTCAGCCTGCTCCCTGATCTTATCAAGCATTTCCTTCATATCCTGTTCCTCCTGAAACTATTACTTTTTCTAAATCATTTTATGCTGTAGTTATCATAAGTACCACCCGGCACCTCTCTCTTCGTGACACCTGAACCAAAATAAAAACCGGGTAAAGTGTTCTGACACTCTACCCGGGACGATGTAGTATTACCGCGGTACCACCCGACTTCTATATCATTTTCTGATATAACTCTTTTAGACTTAACGCGCCTGACGTCCGAACCTACTACAGAATGATCATAGCCTGTGATTACAGCCTTTCAATGCTGAACCCAGAGGACAGGTCTTATAATCCTGATCTATAATATCCTGATTCAATCCGGCAGCTTCAGTGTGAAGATAACTGTAACATTCTTCTTGACATAGCTTCCAGCCGATGACCACGTCTCTCTGTAAGGGAATATAACAGCTTTATGCACTTTCATAGCCTTTTATATAAAATTTAAACATTAACGATTATAGCATTTAAAAACTTTTAGTCAAGTGATTTTACAGAGTAAATGCTGTTTCTTATAAAGTAAATACTGCTTCTATAATTGATTCTACATAGTAGATACTGCTTCGTTTTACAAAACGGAATATCGGAAGGTATTACTGCTAGCCTTCAAACAAAGCCGTTGCAACTATACCATACATTTCTCTTACTGAATATGTCGGAACCAGCCACCAGCTTGTTTTTGCCGGAACTGCAGAGTATGTAAGCCCCATACTTTCAGCAACCGTACCGGCTCTGAATACGTGAAACTCATTTGTTGCAATCGCTACATTCGTTCCGAGATTCTCATTCTCCAGAATCTCCATTGAATTTTTGATATTCTCTATAGTAGATGTTGATTGATCCTCCATATAGATCCGAGCCCCATCTATACCATTTGCAACAAGCCAGTTATACATGCACTCGGCTTCAGATATCCCTTCATCACTTCCCTGTCCTCCGGAAACTATACATACAGCCTCCTCATGCTCCTCCAGATAGCTCTTCGCAGCAATCAGACGTTCCTCCAGCATACTGCACGGGCTCTCTCCATTTACCTTGCATCCAAGAACTATAAGCGTTTCTGTTCCATCTCCAATCTTAGTGGTCGCTGTAATCATCATAATTGTCGTTACCACTACAGTCGTTACTAACACCGTAGAAAAAACCACAGCAACAAACATCGCAAGTCTGCCATACTTTCTTCTGACAAACTTTCTGATTCCATTATTGATAACATCGAACATTATCGAATAACTGATCATAAGGACTGCAATTATTGTACCTGTAATATTTCCAATATTGATGATTCCGCTGGCAAAGGGATTTGTAAAAAGTCCAAAGAGTATCCCACCAGAAAGTGCAAGAAGTATTCTTACTATATTTTGTCTATTTATATTGGTCTTAAACCAATTTTTTAAAATGTCCTTTTTATTAATGTTTGCGTTCTTATTTGTATTATCTACGTTCTTATTCTCATTCATATGCATAACCCCGTTAATTCTTTCAACCATTTCACCTGTAACAAGTTATTCCTTTGATTGATATATACCCCTGCTTCGCATCTGATATCAATCTCCGGTAACTTATCGTCCAAAAGTAAGGTCTCGCTTCGCTCGACTTTGTTTTCCTTCCGATAAGTTGTATTCTGCAATAAATTAACATCAATTATGCATCGTATTACCTAACATTTAGCATACAAACCATTAACAAATAATTAATATGACACCCAAATCATAAAAAAGACAGGCGGTTCTCACCACCTGTCCCAAATATTTATATGCTTATCTATAGCAGTTCGTATCATAACGCATCCGTAGAGACAATCTGCAGAAATTGCGCTTCATATTACACCGCCACCCAGTTAGTATGGACTGTACATCAGTTCCTCTATATCCTTATGACCATAATCATAAAGCTGCTGCATGATGTAATCCTGAACCTCCTTAGGAGCATTTATCACTATTATCTCCTTGAAGCTGTCAACATAGTGACACCACTTTTCATACGCCTCGGCTTTATCACTCTCTGACGGTTCTTTGACAGCATTTTCCTTATTGAATCCAAGATTCTCCTCAGACTTAAGTATCTCCTTCATTCCAAGAGACTTAAAGGTTATACCGTAAGCTATTCTCTGAAGCTCCTCAGTTCTGACAAATCCACAGTCATACATCTCTGTAACGATCTCAGGAATAACCGCATCAGGGGAGTTAAAGTAATGGCACTTGAAGTACATATCCTCCTTACGGGGAAGTCCCTCGACATCCTGCTTGTTATACCAGAAATACTGGGCAACCTTTATCTCACCGTCTGTAGAGCCAAACTTCTCCTCGAATACCTTATCCTTCTTCTTGATCTTACGCTTCTTCTTTTCAGGCTTAGGATTCTCCTCCAGGAATTCCTTTACTTCAGTAAGCTCTTCCTCTGTAGGTTCCGGAACAACATTCACCGGATTAACAGTTATCTTACCTTCAGAATGCTGGCTTATATTCATTCCCGAGAGATCCGGTCCCTTGATTACAGGAGTCTCCTGTACCGGTGCACCCGTTTCTACTCCGGAACCGGACTGAACCGGAGATACATAAGCAGCATTTTCCGTTCCCGCTGCAGCTACACCCTCAGGTCCAAGTATTGATTCAGGTGTAGGATTAGGAATCACAGGATCTATCTTTTCTTCATAGGCAGGTCTATCTACAAATGCACTGTCAAACGATGCATTATACTCCGGAGCTTCTGCCCTCTGCTTTGCAGTAGTGCTGTAATCCTCTCCGGATTCCATAGCCTCAGCGCGCGCCTTCTTGAGAGCATTTCTGATCTTTGTTGTATCAAGCTCACCGGTTGCTCCATCAGGATCGGCAGCATCACCTTGTTCTGAATAGTCATCATCAGAAGAATCATCATAGTCTTCTTCAGAATAAGCATCCTCTGTATCGGTTGCTTCGCCATCCTTTGCCGCCTCACCATGAACCGCATCAGCTATAGCCTGTGCTCTCTCAGCAGCAGTCTTACGTGCTTCCTTATCGGCAGCCTTTGCAGCCTCGGCAGCTTCACGCTCGATCTTTTCAGCCTCCATCTTAGCCTTAGTGCCTTCAACAGATTCAACGGCCTCTCTGATCATCTTAGAGGTTTCATCCTCTTCCTCTTCTTCATCTTCCTCATCATCATCTAATAGAACAGGCTTTCCTGTCTTCTCTTCATCCTCTTCTATCTCATAATTAGTTCTGAGAATCTTTATAGTCACTATGATAAGTACAAGTAAAAATATAAGCAGAACTGCTGCAAAACCAAGAATCAAAAGAGTAGATGTATCCATTTCCTTCAGGGCATCTATCAGATCTTTCATCTATAGTAATCCTCCGTTATATACAGAAAGTCATCTAAAACCTAACTTAACTAGTAGAGTATAACGCATTAAATGTTATATTTCAAGAAAGCATTTCAATGGCAGCATCTATTCTCTTAAGCGATTCCTCCTTGCCTAAAATGGACATAAGCTCGGTAGCCCCGCCCGGAGTTGCCGCCTTTCCGGACATAGCCGTCCTGAGTGGCCACATCACAAAGCCTGTCTTATACTCCTTCTCAGCGCCAAATGCCTTCAGAAGCTCGAAGAGAGAGTCATTATCAAACTTATCAGCCGCCTCAAGAACAGGTCTGACCTCTTTCAGAAGCTGCAGACTGTTCTCGGGATTCGTCTTCATTTTCTTATGTGTATAAAGCTCTGCAGAATACTCAGGAACTGCCTCAAAGAAATCCACCTGCTCAGCTATATCTGTAAAGACCTCGATACGGCTCTGAACCATAGACGCTATCTTCCTAAGATCAACATTCCTCTTAATAGTTTCCTTAAGAATCGGCTCTGCCTTCTCATAGAAAGCCTCCGGATCCATCTTCTTTATATATTCAGAGTTCATCCACTTAAGCTTGGTCATATCCAGAACAGCAGGTGATTTGGATATCTTATGATAATCAAATTCCTTTACCAGCTCCTCCAGACTGAATATCTCCTCATTTCCCTCCGGACTCCATCCAAGAAGGGAAACAAAATTTACAACAGTTTCTGTAAGGAAGCCCTGTTCCAGAAGATCCTCAAAGGAAGAATGTCCGCTTCTCTTGGAAAGCTTGTTATGATTCTCATCAGTAATGAGCGGACAGTGAATATATACCGGAACCTCCCAGCCAAATGCCTCATACAGTCTGTTGTACTTTGGCGCTGATGAAAGATACTCATTTCCACGAACCACATGAGTTATTCCCATAAGATGATCATCAACTACATTTGCAAAATTATAAGTAGGGAAGCCATCTGACTTAATAAGGATCATATCATCCAGCTCTGCATTTGGAACTGATATGGTTCCATAGAGCTCATCCTCAAACTTGGTCTCTCCCTCCATAGGATTGTTCTGTCTGATAACATAAGGCATTCCGGCATCCAGCTTTGCCTGAACTTCTTCCTTGGAAAGCTTCAGACAATGCTTATCATAACGCATTACCTTCTTAACCTCACCATCTATTTCTATCTCCTGGCTGAGAGTCTTAAGCCTCTCCTCGTCACAGAAGCAGTAGTATGCCTCTCCTTTTTCAACCAGCTTCCTGGCATAGTCCAGATATATTCCCTGAGCCATCCTCTCTGACTGAATATATGGTCCTACACCGCCGTCCTTATCAGGACCCTCATCCCATAAAAGCCCTGTCTCTCTGAGAGTTCTGTAAATGATATCTACAGCTCCCTCCATCTCTCTGTTCTGATCAGTATCCTCTATACGAAGAATAAAATCTCCACCCTCATGCTTTGCGATAAGATACGCATAAAGTGCTGTACGAAGATTTCCTACATGCATTCTTCCTGTAGGACTTGGGGCAAACCTTGTTCTGATTTTTGACATTTTATATTTCCTCCATCTTAAACTTAAAGCAGCTTTTATTGATTAATAAAATCCTCCGGACTTGTATCCAGAAGCTTATCCATTTCCTCTCTGGTATATTCTCCCGTCTCGCTTTCCAGCTCGTCATCATCCCAGACCTCAGCCTTGTCATCCGCATACTTGCTAAGCTCATATTCCTCATCCCTCTTCCTGCAGAAATGAAGATACTCATTAAGCTGAGCGCCCCAGAATACCAGATATATAACAAAATACATCCAGAACATCAGCATAATCACTGTAGTAAGTGAACCATACATGTAGCTTTTGGAAGCATAGACATCTATATATATAGAAAACAGCTTCGTCACCGTAACCCAGCCAAAGGCAGCAAACAGTGCTCCCGGAACCTGATTCTTAAACTTCAGTTTTCTGGTGGGAACGATAGTGTACATCAGCTCAAACATGATAAACAGAAGGATAAATGTAGCAACCCCCTTCAGACTCATTACAAGCCATGCCTCATTTGCATATTCCGGAAATCTCTTAAGGATATACATGGCTATCTGAGTTCCAAACATATTGATAGGAACCAGTGCAAGCAGAAGAACTATAAATACTCCGGTATAGATAGCACTGATACTACGAATGATAAAATAATTTCTGCTCTCTCTGGATCTATATATTTCATTTAACCCATTTCGAATCGCCATAAGTCCTATAGCACCGGACCATATTGCAATGATAACGGATATTATAGTAAGAGAACCGGTCGAATTGTCATACATATCAGAGATAAGCCCGCCAATATATCCTTCAAACTCACTTGGCAGAACATAATATATTATCTCCATGACCTGTTCCTTGCTGAATGGCAGAAATGCAGGCAGGGAAATGATTATATTAATTATCGGAAAAAAAGACAGAAAAATAAAGAATGCCGATTGAGCTGCAAAGGCACCCATATGTTCATCTACTGTTCCATCCAAAAACCGAAGTATATCCTTTACGCGATTCTTCAAACAGTTTCTCCAATCTGTCCCCAAATGGCAGGGCATTCACCCGTACCTATAATGAAAAAAAGCTTAGCGCAAATACGTTAAGCTATCCTGTCACATAATGTCTTATCTTATAATGTCATGTCTCGTCCATTAACTGTTATTAAACATCCAAGATGCCGGCTCCTACTTTTTGACGCCTAACGGACGTCAAGTGGGTGCGTGCACTGTAGTTTCTGAAGTCCACTCAATGGAGGCCGGTCATCTGCTACACGAAGCAATGCTCCCTAGAAATAAATGTAGGTTCAAAATATGTAGGAGTTATCGAGCATCCCAGACATTTAAATCATATCTTTATTAAGATAACTTAATTATAGTCTCTGACTCGCTTTAATGCAAGCATGTTTTTATTAAAAAAGTATTACTGTTTTGGGTCATTTGTTAAGTCATGACCGGGGAACCAGATGTGGTATCGAAGCATATAGCGGAAGTCCGTCCTTATAAACAGGCTGCAGTTCTCCCTGAATAAGCGGCATTATATAATCCACTATTTCAGTAGTGACATCATTTCCGGCTTCGTTTATCCACTCTCTTGGCACACATCTTTCTTTATTTGCAATCGAGTCAAGCTCAACCATGTAAAATGATACGGCATAATTATCATCTGCCTCGCTGTACTCAGAGTCCACTCTCTTGATAGATGCCATAAATCCGGTATAGCCCTCTATCGTCTTTTCCACCGCAAACCAGCCAAGTCCTTCTGCCTCAAGAAGATCAGTTTTGGAGGATATATGACCGGCACATCTCTGAAGTATATTCAGCTCTACAGATCTGCATTTGATTCCCAACCTGTCACGTACCACTGTTTCAAGATATTTTCCGACTCCGGAGAGCTGAGCATGACCAAACTTATCCTCCCTGGCTGTCGAAGCTGTCATATACTGCCCCTGTTTATTCTTCAGACCTTCGGACACCGCTACAACCACATTATTAGTTTTCTCCAGAACCTTCTTTACATCATCTATGAATTCATCCTCAGAATGTGTCACCTCCGGAAGATAGATAAGCTGTGGTGTAGGATTTGTATCATTTCGGGCAAGGGCGGCCGCAGCAGTAAGCCAGCCGGCATTTCTTCCCATTATCTCAACTATAGTAACACAAGGTGCCTCATAAACAGCAGTATCATAGCCTATCTCAAGCATTGTTGAAGCTATGAACTTAGCCGCCGAACCATATCCGGGTGTATGATCAATATTTACCAGATCATTATCAATGGTTTTGGGCACACCGGCAAATCTAACGTCGCTGCCGATGAGCTTTGCGTATTTGCTCAGCTTATCAACAGTATCCATGGAATCATTTCCGCCTATATAGAAAAATGCTCCTATATCATATTTTTTAAATACTTCAAATAACCTTGTAAATGTTTCATTACCCGGAGCCACCTCCGGCAGCTTTACCCTGCAGGATCCCAGATAACTGGCAGGAGTTCTCATAATGAGTTCCTCCTCAGTATCTGTTAACTCCATAAAATCTTCATTTATTACCCCACTAATACCATGAAGAGCACCAAATATTTTATCATAGCTGTCACATTCTCTGGCTGCTCTAACAACTCCTATGAGCGACGCATTGATAGCAGACGTCGGTCCCCCTGACTGAGCCACTATTATATTACTCATTAATCTGTCTCCCGGTATTATATATTATAAGTAGTTATTCCTTCGATTAATACTTAATACATCTCGCTTCGCTCGATGCATTACCCCTGCTTCGCAGGGGCGGATGCTTCGCATCCGGTATTAATCTTCGGTAACTTATCGTCCAAAAGTAAGGTCTCGCTACGCTCGACTTTCCTTTTGTTCCGATAAGTTATATTTTAAGCAGTTATTCTGCCTCATCAGTCCCGTCAGTTTCATCATTCTCAGGCTCGGGAACTGTAATTGCTCCCTCGCTTCCGTAACCTGTTTCGGCTGTTATCATTGAGCTGATTCCCTGAACAGTTGTTGTCGGAATATAACCATTCATATCGAACAGATACTTCTGCATGGCGATAACATTTTCCGTCAGATCCACAGGTGCTATGCAGGAGCCCTTAGTCTCATTAGAATAGAATTTCCACTCGATCGGAAAGCCCACGCTGCCGGACAATTCATAGGAGGTTACTCCCTTAGCCAGCTCATACACCTGATCTTCGGTAATAGATGTTCCAACGTACGGAAAAACCTGATCAATGATGGAGCTCAGAGTCATAATGTCAGACTCCTTCGCCTTAGCCAGCATAGCTTCGATTACTTCGCGCTGACGCTCGGTTCTGGTTATATCTCCCTGATCTGTACTTCTGATTCTGGAATAAGCTGTAGCCTGTGCACCATTGAGTGTCACATAGCCGGTCTCATAGATACCATCCGAGTTGATTCCATTTACCTGAATCTGTTCAGCCAGAACGCCGTTGAGTGTATCCAGTTCATTTTCCTCGATATGAACCGTAACTCCTCCAAGCGCGTCAATGGCACGGGTCAGAGCCTCCCAGTTAACGGTTACATACTCCGTAATATTCAGATCAAGATTCTTGTTCAGTGTCTGAACAGCCAGCTCAGGGCCACCATAAGCATAGGCAGCATTTACCTTGGTAGTAACTGCAGAGCCGTCTTCCTTGGTCACCTGAAGCAGTGTATCCCTGTACACCGACAGAAGTTTTATCTTTTTAGTCTCATTATTGATACTTGCAATGAGGATCGCATCACTCCTGCTTCCCTTGCCAAGCGAATTATCCCTGGCATCGATTCCGAAAAGAGCTATATTAGTGTAGCCATCCAGCTCCTGACTGATTCCTTCATTTATATCCAGATCTTCAACCTTAATATCTGTAACATGGTTGAACTTCTGGTATTTATCGTGAATCAGTGCTCTCATAACACCATACCCCAGTACCATGATCAGGATAAGCTCAACTATAAATGCTATCCCCCACTTGACCAAAGGGCTTGTTTTTCTTCGTCTTTTCCTTTTTTTACGGGAAGGCGGAGTATTATCCAGCTTGTCAGCCAGATCCTCATCCAGATCATCATATGACCTTCTAGCCATCTGATAGTCCTCCAGAGTTCAGTTTCAGCTTGGAAACATACATTTTGATCCTGAGTGAATCCCGAACCATATCATATATGCTTCTGAGCTTTATTTTCGACTTGCTATCCTTGTTGCGTGAGAAGTTTACAACCACAGGCATTTCAACTATTTTAAAGCCTGCCTTATCTGCGATTGCCATCGTCTCGATATCAAAGGAATACCCACTGGTTCTCACGCGCTTCATTATATACTTTGCTACATCAGTTCTGAATAGTTTGATTCCGGTCTGAGTGTCCTTCAGTTTTAGTCCGAAAAGAGCTTTGATGAAACAGTAGTAGCCCATGCTCATTACCTTTCTGACAAATGGGTACTCCACCTGTGAATCCGGATGCATCTTGGAGCCTATTACTATGTCAACCCTTCGACCAGACTTTTCATTTTCCTGACCAGCCGCTCCTGACATTTCCGAAGCATCTCCACTGTCTCCCTCAGATTCCTCCAGCTTCTCCATAAAACCCTTCAGCAGATATGGAGGAAGCTCCAGATCAGCATCAAGAAATGCAGTATATTTGGATTTGGATGCAAGGATGCCGCGTCTCACAGCATAACCCTTGCCACGATTCTGCTTATAGGTTATATAGCCAACCCTTTTATCCTTTAAAGCCGCTCTCTTTATTTCAGCTTCAGTTTCATCACTGCTTCCGTCATTTACGACTATGATGCAAAAATCACTGCAAAACCTCTCAACCTGAGTAGCTGTCTCTATTATATTTCTATATATTCTCTGCCCCTCGTTATAGCAGGGCATTACTATTGTAAGCTGTCTCATTTCTTTCTGCCATTCTATATTCTTAGTTACTGTCTGTCATTCTATATTCTAAGTTACTTTCTGCCATTCTACATTCTAAGTTACTTTCTGCCATTCACATCCCTTGTAAACATAGAGTCTAACGTTCTGGCACACAGCCTTATCTGTTGGCATACATACCCTCATAATACTTCTGATAGTCACCGCTTGTTACATTCTTCATCCAGTCCTCATTCTCCAGATACCACTTGATTGTAAGACGGATACCATCCTTGAACATGGTCTCAGGATACCAGCCGATCTCAGCCTTGATCTTGTCAGGCGCGATGGCATATCTGCGGTCATGTCCCTTACGGTCTGTAACGTAAGTTATAAGATCCTTGGTTACATTTGCCTTCCTTGGATCAGAGTCCGGAAGAAGCTCCTGCAGAGTCTCTATGATTATATTTATAATCTCGATATTCTGCTTCTCATTATGTCCGCCGATGTTATATCTCTCTCCGATACGTCCCTGCTCAGTAGCCATATCTATTCCCTTTGCATGATCCATAACATAGAGCCAGTCACGCACGTTCTTGCCATCACCATAAACAGGAAGCTGCTTTCCGGCAAGACAGTTATTGATAATAAGCGGAATCAGCTTCTCCGGGAACTGATAAGGTCCATAGTTATTGGAACAGTTTGTTATAACAGCAGGAAAATGATATGTATCAACATAAGCCTTTACCAGAAGATCTGACGATGCCTTACTTGATGAGTAAGGACTGTGAGGATCGATTGGTGTAGTCTCGTAGAAGTAAGCATTTGGATCATCCGGAAGTGAACCATATACTTCATCGGTAGAAACATGAAGGAATCTCTTATCCTCCTTGAAGCTGCCATCCTCATTCTCCCAGGCAGCCTTTGCAGAGTTAAGCATTACAGCAGTACCAAGTACATTTGTCTGTACGAACACTTCAGGGTTCTTGATAGAACGATCCACATGGGATTCTGCTGCAAAATGTACCACTCTGTCGATATCATTTTCCTCAAATATCTTAGAGATGGCTTCCTTATCACATATATCAGCCTTAATAAATGTATAGTTGTCTCTGTTCTCAATATCCTTAAGATTCTCAAGATTACCTGCGTATGTAAGCTTATCAACGTTGATTATACGGATGCTGTCGCCGTACTTATCAAACATGTAATGGATATAGTTAGAACCTATAAATCCGGCACCACCTGTTACGAGATATGTTTTCATAATGTATTCTCCTTTTCCAATATTTTAACCCGCTTTCTTTAAGTCCACTAAAAATACTCTTTCTTATCTGTTTCTGATTAATCAGCTCTACATTTTCGCCAGTTCTTCAGAAATGAGCCTGTTAACCTCCGCAGGATCACATTTGCCCTTCATTTCCTTCATTACAAATCCTACGATTGCTCCAACAGCCTTGCCCTTGCCGCTTTTAACATCCTGAACAGCCTTTGGATTTGCAGCGATAGCCTTCTGCACAACCGTCAGAAGTTCACCGGAGTCAGTCTTTGTTGAAAGGTTATTGTCAGCAACATACTGTACAGGATCCAGATTATCCAGAAATACTGCCTTTTCAAAGACCTCCTTCGCAACTCCGTTGCTGATTTCCTTCGACTCAACCAGCTTTACAAGCTTCGCGAGATTAGCTCCTGAGAATCTAAGCTGATCAGCATCGAGATCATGCTCCTTCATCAGTCTCTGTGTCTCAACCATAAGCCAGTTAGAGGTTTTCTTCGGATCGGCACCTTCTCGAACAGCCTCTTCAAAAAGATCTGCCAGCGCCTTTTCTTCCGTTATATGATCCACATCATAGTCCGGAAGACCAAACTCTTCCTTGTAGCGGAGCTTCTTCTCATCTCGCAGCTCAGGACGGGCATCTCTTATATTATCTATCCACTCCTGGCTAATTACAAGCGGAACAAGGTCGGGATCAGGAAAATATCTGTAATCCTGCGCATCCTCCTTGGAACGCATCGGATATGAATAGCCCTTTTCATCATCCCATCTGCGGGTTTCCTGAACTACCTTTCCACCTTCCTCGATAATGTCTATCTGTCTCTCTATCTCTGCCTCGATACATCTCTTGATAGCTCTGAATGAGTTGAGGTTCTTGGACTCCGTTCTGGTTCCATATTCTGATGAACCCTTTTCTCTTATCGAAAGATTGACATCTGCTCTCATGGAGCCTTCATTTAATTTACAATCAGAAGCTCCCAGATACTGAACTGTCTCACGAAGCTTTTCCAGATATGCGATTACTTCCTCCGCAGATCTCATATCCGGCTCTGATACTATTTCTATAAGAGGAACTCCTGAACGGTTGAAGTCAACCCAGGTCTCATCAGTAAAGCTGTCATGAACCAGCTTTCCGGCATCCTCCTCCATGTGAATCTCATGGATACGAACCGCTTTCTTATAAGTAGCCAGCTTCTTACCCTTTTCTACTCTTTCTGACTCTACGATATTCTCACAGACATCGTAGGAGCCTATACACGCCTCATCAGCCTTCTCACCGGAAACTGTCCAGAGTGAATGCATTTCCTCCGGATCTATACCATCAGGATTATCAACCTCTATTATCACATGTCCATTTCTGCATATAGGATAGTAGAGCTGTGATATCTGATAGTTCTGGGGATTGTCAGGATAAAAGTAGTTCTTACGGTCAAACTTGGAATTTCTTGTAATATTACAGTTGGTAGCAAGTCCGACAGCTATTGCCTTGTTGACAACCTCCTTGTTCAGTACAGGCAGCGAACCGGGCATACCGGAGCATACCGGGCATACATGTGTATTTGGAGCACCTCCAAATTCAGTCGAGCAGCCACAGAATATCTTGGTTTTAGTATTTAACTCAACATGTACCTCGAGGCCTATCATTACTTCATATTCTTTTGCCATGATCTAGACCTCCCTTCCTGATGATGCATTTCCCTGATTATCTGTCTCAGCATAACCTTCAGATTTCAGATTACCAAGCTCCTCATCACACTTAAGCTTCATATTCTTAAGTCTGTACTGCTCATATGTATAAGCAGTTCTTATTATCTTCTTCTCGTCAAAGGTCTGTCCCAGAAGCTGAAGTCCTATAGGAAGTCCTTCGCTGTCCTCTCCACAAGGAAGCGAGATTCCCGGAAGTCCGGCAAGGTTGACAGACACTGTATATATATCACCCAGATACATCTGAATAGGATCACTCAGCGAATCCCCCAGCTTAAGAGCCGTAGTCGGAGCTACAGGTCCAAGTATTACGTCATATTTTTCAAATGCAGCATCAAATGCCTGCTTTATAAGAGCCTTGACTCTGAGTGCCTTAACATAGTAAGCATCATAATATCCTGAAGAAAGCACGAAGGAGCCAAGCATTATACGGCGCTTAACCTCTGCTCCGAAGCCTTCTGAACGTGTCTTTTTATACATATTATGAAGATCTGTATAGTCCTTTGTTCTGTAACCATACTTAACGCCGTCAAATCTTTCAAGATTGGACGAAGCCTCAGCACAGGCTATTACATAGTAGGCAGGAATAGCATACTCAACCATTCCCAGGTCGAACTCCTCAACCTCTGCACCAAGCCCCTTAAGGACCTCCGCAGCATCCAGCACTGACTTCTTTACATCCGGTGCTATACCCTCAAGAAAATAATCTCTCGGCACACCAATCTTCATTCCCTTTACGTCTGCTGTAAGAGCCTCAGTAAACTTAGTATCTGTTGTTCTTGGATCTCCGGAGGATTCCTTATCTCCTCCTGCTGATGTGGAGTCCTTTGGATCATAACCTGATATAGCCTCAAGAACAGTCGCACAGTCAGTAACATTTTTCCCCAAAGGTCCTATCTGGTCAAGAGAAGAACCATAGGCTATAAGACCATATCTTGATACTCTTCCATAGGTTGGCTTGATACCTGTTACGCCACAGAAAGATGCCGGCTGCCTTATAGAGCCGCCTGTATCAGAGCCAAGAGCAGCAGCACATTCAAGTCCTGCTACGGCTGCCGCAGAACCACCGGATGAACCACCGGGAACACGTGTCATATCACGCGGATTCCTGGTCGGGCCAAAGTAAGAAGTCTCTGTAGTGCTTCCCATAGCGAACTCATCCATATTGGTTCTTCCTATGATAACCGCTCCTGCATCCTTCAGCTTCTGTACTGCAGTCGCTGTATAGGTAGGAACAAAGTTATCCAGAATATGTGAAGCACATGTAGTAAGTGTTCCTTCTATACACATATTGTCCTTGATTGCAAATGGAACACCGGCCAGAGGACTTAAGCTTTCGCCTGCGGCCTTTTTCTCAGCTATATTTTTATCAGCCTCTTCCGCCATCCTTATAGCGCCTTCAGTATCTACAGTTATATATGCATTTATTTCTTTATCCTTTTTGCCTATAGCATCCAGGTATGCCTTTGTAGCTTCGACAGAGGATATCTCTCCCGCTGCTATCTTCTTACCCAGCTCCACAGCACTAAGTGACAGGATTTCCAGCATTTCTTTTCTCCTTGTAATTATATTTACTCTGCCAATATACGCATTACGTGTAGTTTGTGTGAATTACATACTATTTGATATATATGAATTGAACAGAATATAACTTATCGGAACAAAAGGAAAGTCGAACGAAGTGAGACCTTACTTTTGGACGATAAGTTACCGAAGATTAATACCAGATGCGAAGCATCTGCCCCTACGAAGTAGGGGTAATACATCGAGCGTAGCGAGATGCATTAAGTATTAATCGAAGGAATATGTTTACGGTAAAATTAATAGTCACTACCACCTCTATACCGGTACAGGAAGGAGGTGACGGTATGGACAGTTTTTGCACCTTCATATTCTCTATCGTTGGCAGTATAGTAGCCTATTATATCTGCAAATGGCTGGATAGAGATGACAGGTAGTCAGCCTGAGGGGTTAAGCCTTCCCTCTGTACAAATAGGAATAGAAAAAGCCACGAGCTAGCACCTCGTGGCTTTTTCTGTATGGCTTAACGTTTTTGCACCTTCGTTATTATTGCCTATATAAACTATAGCACCACGATTTATACTTGTAAAGTGTATAATTACCTAAACATATATCCTATTCAAAATCATCATAATTACCTAGAAAGTATTTGGCACAACATATGCATCCTCATTACTTTCAGGTGCATTTTTCAGCATATTTTCCTTGTCATCACCATTAGTAACCACATCCTCCCTCATAACATTTGAGATAGGAAATGTATGTGACATAGGCTGAACATCTGATGTATCCAGTTCATTAAGCTTTCCTACATAATCCAGCATGTCGGAAAGATCTTTTTTAGACTGTTCTTTCTCTTCATCAGAGAGTTCAAGCTTTGCAAGGATACCTACATATTCAATGGTTTCATCTGTTATCTGCATTTGGTTCTCCCTTCATTCGGATAGTCTCATAACCGGCTCCGCCTTGACCGCTTCGCTGTCAAGCCCTTACTTTTATATGTGTTTCTCTGAGCTGGAGCTCTGTTACATCCCCAGGTGCTCCGCACATAAGATCCTGTCCGTTTCCGTTCATTGGGAATGCGATAACCTCACGAATGTTCTCTTCATTCTTAAGAAGCATGATCATACGGTCGATTCCGGGTGCCATTCCTGCATGTGGAGGTGCACCAAACTGGAAGGCTGTATAAAGCGCCCCGAACTTCTGCTCCAGAACTTCCTTTGAGTAACCGGCTATCTCAAATGCCTTTTCCATGATCTGCATATCATGATTACGAACTGCACCGGAGGAAAGCTCTACTCCGTTACAAACTATATCATACTGGTAAGCAAGTACCTCCAGTGGATCCTCCTTTTCAAGTGCCTCAAGTCCACCCTGCGGCATAGAAAATGGATTATGTGTAAATGCAGGCTGTTTGGTTTCCTCATCCAGCTCATACATAGGGAAATCATTTATATAGCAGAAACGATATGCATTCTTCTCCAGAAGATCCAGTCTGTTACCAAGCTCAGTTCTGATTTGTCCTGCATAAAGAGCAGCATTTGTCTCCTTATCTGCTATAAAGAAGATAGTGTCTCCAACCTCAAGTCCTGCTGTACTGCGAAGCTCTTCCTTCATATCATCCGGAATAAACTTATCAATAGGTCCCTTGTAGGAGCCATCAGCTTGAACCTCCAGATAACCAAGTCCACCCATTCCGATTCCCTGGGCAAACTTAAGCATCTTTTCATGCTGACCCTTGCTCAGCTTAGCATGAACATTTATGGCACGAACTGTTTTTCCATGAAAAGGCTTAAATGTACATCTCTGGAAGAACTCGGAGAGATCGATTATTTCCAGCGGATTTCTGAGATCAGGCTTATCAGTACCATATTTCAGCATGGACTCCTTGTAGCTGATAATAGGGAATGGTGCCTGTGTCACTGTATAGCCTTCAGGTGCAAACCTTCCGAACACATCTGACAGAACCTCTTCACCGACCTTAAATACATCCTCCTGGGTTGCAAAGCTCATCTCAAAGTCAAGCTGGTAGAACTCGCCAGGAGATCTGTCTGCTCTTGCATCCTCATCTCTAAAGCATGGAGCTATCTGGAAATATTTATCAAATCCTGAAACCATAAGCAACTGCTTGTACTGCTGAGGTGCCTGTGGGAGTGCATAGAACTTGCCCTTGTAACGACGGGAAGGAACGATATAGTCACGTGCTCCCTCAGGTGATGAAGCACAGAGAATCGGTGTTGTAATCTCAACAAATCCCATATCCTCCATCTTTCTTCTGATATAGCTGATAACCTTACTTCTGAAAAGAATATTTTCCTTGACCTTTTCATTTCTAAGATCCAGATATCTGTACTTGAGACGTACATCCTCACGAACCTCCTTGGAGGTCATGATTTCAAAAGGAAGCTGGCTGTAAACCTTTCCAAGTATATCTATGGAATGAGCTTCAATCTCGATGGTTCCCGTAGGAATCTTTGGATTGTAGGTCTCCTCATCACGATGCTCCACAAGTCCCTCTACTGATATAGCCTGTTCTCTTGTGATTCCCTCCAGAAGAGTCGTATCACGAAGAACCACCTGCATCACTCCATACATATCACGAAGATCTATGAAGGACACACCACCATGATCTCTGATATTCTCGACCCATCCGGCAAGTCTTACATTTGCCCCTACATCCGCCTCACTCATCTTGTCGATTGTCTTGTCTCTGTAAATATTTTTCATTTCCAAGTCACTGCCTTTCTATATTATCTTTTTGTAATTGTTATCAATACCATGTGACAAGGTGCCTATCCCCATGTCACATTTTGGTGACAAGGTGCCTGTCCCCATGTCACAAAAGCCCCGGGGCGCTTAAAAAACACCCCGGGGCGATCAGTTTCTGTAACTAACCGCGGTACCACCCGCATTTATAACTCTATCATTCTGCCATTACTGATAGGTGACAGTATAGCATTTAACGCTATGCTATAAACGAAGATACTCCAAGATTGTTACTGCCCCATTCATCTATATGACCCGCTGGTGGCTCTCAGTCTCAGGCCTCCGCTCCCTGTGATAGTCAGATGAATTGCACATCTCTTCAATGTATCTATTTGTAAGTCAAATGTCTGTTCCAGCAATATATAAGAAGCTAATGCACTTAACAACTCTTCAATCGCTCATACGACATCCTGACCGCCCCTCACCGGAGCAATTTGCATTATTATAAGTAAGAAATGATATTATTTCAAGTATTAATTATTAGAAACAATTTTGTCTTTTGACACTTATATCACATAATGATACAATGTAGTTGCTTTGGGGTTGTCCACTTAGTTCCATGAATTAGTATTATCTGAAACATTTTACTAAGACTATTGATTCCAAGGAATTAAGGCAGGGTTAGTCAAAGACATAATGTATTTATTTTATAGGGAGGACATATGAGAAAAGGGTTTTTTAAACTACTAACTACCGCAGGCTTAGCTGTAGCTCTTAGCCTCGGAATTGGAACTAGTGCTTTTGCCGGAGGCGCTTATGCAGAAGACTCATCCGGCTATGATGACGAGATTGGCTCATATTACAGCTACTGGTGGAATGAAGAAACTGAAGAAACTGAAAAGACAGACTGGGAATGGGACTGGGACTGGAACCATAATTCAGACCACGGTGTCTGGACAAGCAGTGGTGCATCGATATATAAGAATACCAAGACAGGCGCTCAGCTAAAAAATGGCTGGTATCTAGTTGATGAGGAACCAACATATTTTGATGCTGATGGCTACGCATACGAAGGTTTCTTAGATGGTCAGGACAGTAAAGATGCCGGATGGTCACTCGCCGCCAAAGATGTATATACAAAAGATATGTCCGATATCTCCTGGGAAGAGCGCTTGAAAATGGAAAAAGCCAAATACCACTGGATTACCGACTCAAAGGGAACCCGATATGGTGCAACAGGATATTACTATGATGAAGATGCAGGCACTTCAAACGGTATAGCCTATGGAACATACTACCTGACAGGAACCCCATCATATATCAAAAAAGATAAAAACTATGAAACAATCCAGATTGACGGTAAGTATTATAAATTTAATGCAGATGGTTACATTTCCAAAAACGAATGGTTTGATGACGGATGGATGGGCAACGATAGCAAAAGCCAAAATTGGAAATCCGAGTGGAAATATGCAACATCTGACGGTTCACTTGCTGAAGGCTGGACTGAGATAGATGGCAGCTGGTACTACTTTTATAAACCTTCACACGTAATGGCAACAGATGCAGTAATAGATGGTTATAAAATAGATGAAAACGGAACTATAACATCAGAAACCGGATGGTACAATGACTGGATCTGGACAGATGAAGAAAAAGGCGAATGGGCAGACAGATGGCTCTATATTCAGCCTGACGGAAAAGTGAGTACCGGATGGACTGAAGTAGATGGAAGCTGGTATTACTTCTCAGAAATTAGTGGTGTAATGTTCACTGATACAGTTCAGGATTATTATTATCTTACGAAAGATGGCACACTTGCAACCGGCGGATGGTATTATAACTGGTATTGGACGGACGAAGAAAAGGGCGAATGGGACGATAAGTGGATATATACATATTCAGATGGTTCTGTTCCTTCCGGATGGACTGAGATTGACGGAACCTGGTACTATTTCGAGTCTGGTACAGATGACTGGACATCGGATGACCAAACCTACACTTACTGGTGGTCCTATATGGTAACTGATGGATTTGTTGATGGATACTATATAAATAGTAGCGGTACAATAGAAGATGGTATAACCGGAGCCTGGTACCAGGATGACAAGGGATGGTACTTCATGGATTCAAATGGCTGGTATCCTTCAGACACTAGTTACATCATAGATAATAAGTATTATTATTTCAACGAAGAAGGATATATGGTCGACCCTCCTGAAGAAAACTCAACTGAAGGTCAGGGATGATAACAGGTTTTAGTTAATCGAATATCTTAATAACCAACAAAAAAGGCAGAACTCATAAAGTCCGGGTTCTGCCTTTTATATTATTTCATTGAATTAATAAGCTTAACTATGTATATTCCATATCCCGCGTTTGTTGCCCAGCCCTTGCCAGATGGATTTTCCTTCTGACCAAGATACTCAACATAAGGTGATACGCCACGTTCAACAAACTTGAATCTGGGATCAATACAGGTATTCTTGAGAGCCTCTGTCGATGCATAAGCCTTGAGATGCTGAACCTCTACACGAACACCCTCGCGAACATCAGCAAAACTGTTACCGGGTTCTCCATTTCCAAAAGCTCCCATTCCACAGAAATTGAACTGTTCAGCCTTAACATCTCCACCAAACTGAAGCCATCCTGTTTCATGCATAATCTGGGCAAATACAACTTCAGCCTTTACACCTTCAGCATCTGCCTCCTCAACGACTATCTGAGCAAAGGTCTCTATATCCTTGGCTCCTCCTGCCTCCATCGTTCCAGCAGGATATGTAAAGCCCTGAGCCTTGTAGCATGCCGCCATCTGGGCAACAGTCTTTTCAGAAGTACCCATAATCTTATATAGGCTATTCACATTTGAAAGATCAACGCCTTCATATATAGAAGCATCTGCTACTTTAGTGTCTCCATCAGACTGGGAACTGTTATCCGCCTTATTTTCGGTTTCCTGTTCTTCTTTTCTGGAAACCGGCTTTGAAGAAGCCAGCGAGCCATCAGAATTAAATATATACTCTGTATCACCATCGACAAATGAGCCGGTAACCATCTTACCATTTTCATCAAAATAGTATTTTACGCCATTAGTATCCAGCCACTGTGATTTATAACAGCTTCCGTCAGCATTTGCATAGTACCAGTCTTTACCACTAGCCACCCAGCCACCAGCCTGAAGCTGCCCGCTGGAATTGAAGCAGTATATGGTTCCATTAACATTTTTAGGACCGGTAACCATAGTACAGTCTGCATTAAAGTAATACCATTCATTTCCGGTTCTTAACCAGGTAGCTCTTAGAATTGCTCCGGAATCAAGTCCGTAGTACCAGTTCTTACCGTCATATATCCATCCATATTGAAGCGCTCCGCTACTGTTGAGGTAATAATACATTCCTCCTCCACAGTCAGTCAGACCTGTTGCCATCTTTCCATTTTCACCGAAATAGTACCAGGTTCCATTTATGCTGGACCATGTGTCAACAAGCAGAGCCCCTGAACCGAGAGCATAGTACCAGTCATTTCCGGATTTCATCCAGCCTGTAGCCATGGCACCATTATCATCAAAGCAGTAGCCTACTCCTCCGATTGACTTATAACCTGTAGCCATGGTTCCATCTTCTGTCAGATAATACCATATTCCGGCACCATTGAACCATGCCTTTCTAAACATAGCTCCCGATGCATTCATGTAGTACCATTTACCATCCTGCTTCTGCCAGCCGGTGAGCATGACACCATCACTGCCAAACAGATACCACTGATTCTCTATACAGAATGGACCTGTAGCAACCTTGCCATCCTCCTTAAGCCAGAACCAGCTTCCATTATTCTTCTGCCATACATTTCTCAGCATAGCACCACGTTCATTAAAGCAGTACCAGGTTCCATCTATCTGCTTCCATCCGGTAGCAACATAACCTGAATCATCTGCATAGTACGAATAACCATCTACTTCAAAGAAGCCCTTCTGAAGCTCTTTCTTTTCATTGTAGTAAACCCACTTATTTCCCTTCTGCTGCCAGCCTGAGCTTTCAGCCGTAGGAGAAACAACCACGCTTACCCTGTTTGCCTTAAGCAGCTCCAGATTCTCAAGTATTCCCTGGGCATCCGCAACGCCGAGCTGGGCTATCATATCCCATGAACCAAAGAAATTCAGACAGTCACTGCTATTATTGACATAGGAATGTTCAACGATCATAGCAGGGATATAGTATTCTTTACAGCCACGAATAACAGCATAATAATCTGCTATCGAGCCGTCAGAATATGTACTGCCATTCTGTGAGGATCTTGTATATGTCGCACCGTTGGAAACTCCCAGACCATTTAATTTCTTACCTATGGATGTTCCAACTGTCTTGGCAACTGTATTTGCCGTACTGCAATAGCTTGCATTAGATATATATACTTCCGCACCAGACCTTGAATTCACACTTGCAGAAGAATTACAGTGAAGACTTACAAATATATCAGCATTTACACTATGCGCATAGTCACATCTCCAGTCAAGATCATCACCAATACTTCCATGCAAACCTTCTGATATTGATGAACGCGTCATATATACCTTGACCTGATCATTTTTCTCAAGCTCAGCCTTACATGCATCCGCTATCGCCTGATTGATATCACGCTCTATATACTGAACACCATTCCAGGTATATGCAGCTCCTGTATCTGTACCACCATGTCCGGGATCCAGAACTATTACTACCGGTTCCCCTTCCTCAGAAGCAATTACCGGTTCATCTGCAGAAACCTTTCCAGTACTTATGCCCACTATGCCAAGCATGAGCACCAAGCCAAGCAGCAGTGACATATTTTTTCTGAAACCTGATCTTTTCATCGATTACCATCCTAAATACTATATTCTCATTGCCAATATTTTCATTGCCAACATTTTACGTAAACCAAAATATAAAACAGTATAAAGGGTTGACAAAATTATGTCAACCCTGTCATTACAAAAATATTACATTCTTTACAAAATTGTTAATAACACATATTCCCTGCATTATTATAAAACGCCGAACAAAGCAGCATTATTTCATATCAGGAATACCGGTACATCCTACAGACCATTTGCAACATCTACAAGATACTGACCATAATGTGTCTTCATGAGTGGTTCAGCCAACTGAAGAAGCTGCTCCCTAGTAATGAAGCCTCTTCTATAAGCAATCTCCTCTATACAGGATATATACATTCCCTGTCTCTTCTGGAATGCAGCCACAAAGTCCGCAGCATCCAGTAGCATATCATGATTACCGGTATCCAGCCATGCGAAACCACGTCCCAGTGTTTCAACCATCAGAGTTCCACGGTTCAGATACTCGTTATTAATAGAAGTAATCTCTATCTCACCTCTGGCTGAAGGCTTAACATTCTTAGCAATCTCAACAACATCATTATCATAGAAATACAGTCCCGGAACAGCATAGTTCGACTTAGGATTCTCCGGCTTTTCCTCTATAGAAAGTGCCTTACCATTCTCATCAAACTCAACCACTCCATACTCTCTCGGATCCTTTACATAGTAGCCAAAGATAGTAGCTCCCTTCTCTCTGGATGCCGCTGCCTTAAGAACCTTCGAAAAGCTCTGACCATAGAATATATTGTCACCCAGAACAAGGGCAACGTTATCATTTCCTATAAATTCTTCTCCGATGATAAATGCATCTGCAAGTCCTCTCGGCACTTCCTGAACTGCATAGCTGAAGCTCATTCCAAGCTGCTCACCCGTTCCAAAAAGCTCTCTGAACGCAGGCAGATCTCTAGGTGTTGAAATGATAAGAACCTCTCTGATTCCTGCAAGCATCAAAGTTGAAAGCGGATAATATATCATCGGCTTATCATAAACCGGCATCATCTGCTTAGAAACTGCTTTGGTAAGTGGATAAAGTCTGGTGCCGGAGCCTCCGGCGAGTATTATTCCCTTCATGCTATTCCCCTTTCATATTTTGTGTCTGTTCATTTTATCTATATGAGGCGCAGCCCCGTCATCGCTGAACAAGAGTTTTTCAAAAAAGGTTCAGCGATTACATGACATGAATCAGTACCACATTTTAGTTATTTTAGTTCCTTACGTATAGAGTTACTATAATACTTATCTCCCTCTTTGTAAATCTCCTTGTGTGCTTTCATAAATGCACCAAACTCCTTCAGCTTATTGGATATAGTTTCAAAGGAGTTATCTGCATCCTTTCCTCTGTCAGGCTTCAACAAAAATTCCGCCCCGGCATCATAGACAACCGTTCTGCCATCCCTTGTCATCTCATAGGTATATTCAACCAGAGACTGCTCACCGGTATATCTTTCATTCAAATGTCCATATTTCTGAAGATCTCTGAGTCTGAAAAGTGTTACGCCCCGACGCAGTGCTGTATATGCGCAGTAATTATAATACTGGTCATCAAACTTACTTTTTTTAGCATACATCCAGCCCTCTATACTGCCAAAGTCTATTATAACGCCGGCATGGGCAAATGTACCATCAAGCGAGAACACCTTACCTCCTATTGCCGAAACATATGGTCTGGCATTCAGATATGAAAGCATACCTGTGATTCCATTTTCGCCCATCATGGTAATTCCGGACTGTATAAAACAGATAAATGTATCATCAGCCTCTTTAGTCTGACCAGAGATAAGCATCGCAGCATAGTTCATCTCTCTGGCAAAATTATAGCCATGCTCCTCTCCTCTTATACGCAGGAAGGAAATATTTTTAAAGCTCGACTTCTCTTCTATCGATCTGACAGTTCTTTCATATTTCTCATTATCATCAGCATCCATAACTGCCACATAGACCACAGCATGTTCTGGTACCGGATAAGTGCTGTGATAAAATCCAAGATGATCACTTATCTCAGCCTTCGCCTCTATACCAAGTCTTTCAAAATGAGCCTGAAGCGCATTTACCCCTGCATCATAAGCATACATCTTGGCAGCAGGATTGCCGGCGGTTGAAGTATCATTTATACGCCAGCTATATACTATCATCGGAACATGAACTATCTTACGAGCCTTCTCAGTACACCTTAGAATAAAGTCATAATCCTGCGCACCATTATAGGCATCATCAAAAAGTCCGACCTCATCCACCAGACTCTTTCTGGCAACAAACATATGAGTAATATAATTACAGCTCTCCAGCAGCTCTATGTTAAAATCAGGCTTGATGTTCGGTTCAAATCTTTTCTTTGCATCGGCATTTGTCTTATCTTCATCTGTGTAGATAACATCAACCTCAGTGTCGAACTCAGTTTCATCGATCTGCTCAGATTTTATTTCACCCTTCTTTATATCTGCAGCTTCTGACTTACTTTGATCAGCAGCTTCTGACTTTTTTCGTTCTACAGCTGCTAACTTACTTCGATCTGCCGGTCTTTCTACCAGATTCCGGTTCATCGCCCTGACTGCCTCATAAAAAGCATCCGGAGTAAACAGATCATCATGATCACCCAGTACGATAAAGTCTCCCTTTGCGATAGAAAATGCCTGATTCGTATTTGATGATATTCCAAGCGGTCCCGGCAACTCTGCCACATATCTGATACGTCTGTCTTCCCTGGAATATCTTCCTATTATTTTACTAAGTCTGTCACTATCCCGGCTTCCATCCGAGAAGCACAACTCCCAGTTTGGATAGGTCTGGGCTGTGATAGAGTCGATCAGCTCTTTCAGAAACTGCTCATCAGTTTCATACAGCGGAACCAGAACGCTGAGAAGGGGACGGTATTTAAAGTCAGCCTGCAGCACCTTCTGTTTCTCCAGCTCCAGCTTACCCGGAGATATACTGCGAATCCATTTATCATAATTTCTGTTCAGATTAATGTAAGACGGAGACATGTGTACCTTGATTTTGGAAATGGTTTCTCTTACACCATAGGTGTTCAGATTCCTGACCAACTTTTCCTGATAACGGGATATAACATTTACCTTTGAAAATACATCACTGCTGTTACTGGTATGGGCTCTTTTAAATATGAAGCGGTCTCCCTTTTTCAGTATCAGATTGAGCCGCTTATGCTCTCCTTCAACTATAAGCTCAAAGCCGGGCTTCATCTCATCAGAAAACTCCGGAAATATAGCTGATACATCTTCGCGTTCGCTGAACTTTATACTATATTTAAGATACTGTTGTGACTTATCAGCCGGAGCATTTTTATCTTTCCTTTCAGGCTTCTTAACTTTGATAATAGTATCTTCCCCGCTATCCATCCAGCCACTGATAATCGTCTTACCATCTTCAACATAAGCCAGATCAATACTCATGTTATAAAGTGAAAGCTCCTTCAGGACTTTTTTCATGGAATCCTTATAGAGTATTTCTCTATATACTTTTCTGGAGTTTTCTAAAGTTTTTTCATTATCATCACTTTCAACGCTTTCCTCAGCAGCCGGATCATTTACTCCGGTACTCTCTATGGCATGGAATTCCCTGGAAAAATCAATAGGGATTACCTCGCCTACAACCACCAGCTTCGCATTATTTCCATACTTCTGCAGTCTTTCTTCAGTAAGAGCCGTCATATCTACATATATCGTTCCATAATGTGATATAGTCTCTCCATTTCTTCTCTTCATCTGCATAAGAGGAAGCTTGGTAGATTGAATAGTACAGGGAAGCGCCTTAACAGGACGTCCTCCAACAAATACAGCCGCCCTGGGTTTCATCGTATCCAGATAGCCATCTACAGCATAGCCCTGGATAACAAGCCTTCTTCTTCCACTTGCATCACTTCTTACTCTTTCAAAGAAAAAACCCTGTTTTTTTTCTGACATATTATCATTCCTCTATAAATAAATTGATAATTACACCATATTACTTATAAATCAAAGCTTCACAAAACCGTTTCCTTTTCAACTATCACAGTTTCATTAGTACATCTGCTTCAGCTCTGTAACAGTTCTCTCGGCACCTGTTTTCATATCGAACTCGGCTTTCCAGCCAAGTGCCTCCAGCTTATCGGACCTTAGCGCTGAACATGGCATCTTGTTATACGACCTTGCCTCACTCTCTGTCGGTACATCAAAGGTTATCTTTACCCCTCCCGCTGCAGCAAATGCTTCTGCCATCTCCTTTATGGTAACTATAGCTATAGGAGCGGAGATATTATAAGCCTCTTTATTCTCTCCCTTTATAAGAACAGCAAGTATAGCAGATGCGCAGTCCAGCACATGAGTATAGGATCTGAGCTGTTCTCCCTTGCTCTTCATGATTATCTCTTCACCTCTTGCAGCTTTAAATGAGAAATCCGCACTAACCCTGCTGTCTGATGGTTTCACCGTCGGACCATATATATGTCCCGGACGAACCATCACAGTATCTATGCCATATTCCTCTGCATAAGCCACGCATAGAGTTTCTGCCGCCCTCTTTGAGCTGGGATAACAGGAACGCGGGTTTAATATATCCACATATCCAAGCTGATCTTCACTATATGGTTCAAAGGTTTCATTCACTCCATATACTTCACTTGAGGAAATGTATAAAAGTCTGCCAAGTGAAGACTTGTCAACTGATGACATAAGTCCTGTAATTCCATGAATATTTGCCAGCATGGTTTCAACCGGCTCTGCCATTATTCTCTTTGGATCTGCGTTGCTTGCTCCATGAATAATATAATCCACATGAAGCGGTGGTATCTTCCCCTCAGTCGCATCATACTGAACAAATGTATAGTCTCCCCCGACACCTTTAGAGGACTGAACCGCCCTCTCCTCATATCTCTCTGCAACTCTCTTCTCGTCACGTCCGGCAAAGTAAAGAGTCATTCCATATCCCTGCTCCTTGTTGAGAGAAAGGAGAAGATCCGCTACAGCCGAACATATAAGACCGGTCGCGCCGGTTATAAGTACACTCTTTCCACGCATTTCCTCCGGAGAAGGTACATTTTTCAATACTTTATTCACATCCTCAAGATATTCCGATGTATATTTCATAGTCATCCTCCAACTCTATATAGCTTTAAGATTATTTGTATCAGTTCAGGTCATGCAGATATGACTATCATATTGACGCGAAAGCATGTATTCAAAGACAATTATGATATATCATATCAGCGATATAAGATAAAACAGTGCCTTATCAAGCCCGAATCTCCGACATAAGTAGTAAGCCCCGACTCCAAGTCTTATCTTCAGACTTACACCGGAGGGTTTCAGAAAGCCCAAATAGGGATTCTTCATCAGCTCCGGATAATGCTCCTCTATATCACGGTTAATCAGTTCCAGCTTTTTCTTCATCGCAGCAGGCTTTGAACCATGACCATAAACCACAAGCGCATTTACCATATTGGCGAGATACGTATATTCAACCGCCTGCCTCATCCTCTTATTCATCTTTGCTGTATCGTATTTTTCTCTGAACCTGTCAAACATAGACTTAACTATCTGCTCGAATTCATTTTCATAATTCATACTTCTCGTGGTCGAGGCAGGATTCAGCCTGTAATAATAGCCATAGTATCTGATCACCTTAAAACGAGGTCTGCTATAAAATGCTGCCAGAGAAAAATATATATCCTCGCCCTTCCTGCTGTCAGAAAAATCAATCCCGTTTCTGATCATAAAGTCCCTGCGATACAGCTTACAGCAGGCAACAGGATAGAGGAGAATCGTAAAAAAGCTGTCCGCCACGCTGACCTTTCTGAGACTTCCCCGGATATCTCTGGTATGTCCGGCAATTACCATATCATAACCGCCAGCCGCCCTGACAAATGTACTTATATAGTCCGGCGCCACATAATCATCACTATCCACAAACATCACATACTCTGCATCGGTAAGCTTTACAGCCTTCATACGGCTTCTGCCCTGCCCCAGATTTTCTTCATTTATTATCAGCCTGAACCTGTCCGGATACCGTTCTACATACCTCTCCACAACAAGCTTACTCTGGTCAGGGCTTTTATCATCTATGAGTATCACATCATAGTCCGGATAGTCCTGCTTCTGCAGACTGCTGAGACACTGTCCTATATATTTTTCCACGTTATAAAACGGAACTATTACCGTAACCTTGCCACGTTTTTCCATACTTATATCCATTTCATTTCTGTTTCTATTTTACAGCTCATTTGAATCCTCTGACTTTGTGTAAAATCTGTTAATGAGCTTCGCTATCGGAGCAGGCCAGAATTTACGGAACATTTCGTAATTCTCTAAGATTCGACCACCTGCTTCCAGAGTCTTGGTGGTGGTTGACTCTTCATGAATCCTATGGAACATAAGGGACTTCGGTATATATATAAAATCCCCCTTCAGCCTGGACAGCTTCTCCCACGCTTCCCAGTCCTCGCAGCATACAAAATGATTATGAAAGATCGGCTGTTCCAGATTCTTCATGGCATACATGACTGAAGGACAGCATATAGGATCTCCCATCGATAGTACACGCCTGCGCAGAAACCTGCTTCCACGAGCTATTCGGGGAACTAAAGGCAGCAGCATTATCCTTTTTAATTTCAGCATCTCAACATCGGTAGTCCGCGCACCATCACGTATCTCACCATAATCCGAAAAGATAATGAGTGGTTTCTTTGAACCCCGAAGTGCATTTAAGAATTCCTCTGTATATTTTTCAGCATATACATCATCCTGATGGGCAATAGTCGCAAGCCTGGTTCTGACACATCCAAGCCCAAAGTTCCAGTCCTGAGTTATGCCACCCTCTCCCTCATTGATATAAAGCTTTATTCCGTGCTTCTCCGCCATTTCACTTATATATTCACACGGCGTAGATGTAACCATAATAATCTTCGAGCCTACAGACTGATTCTCAAGAGACTCTATACATTCCTCCAGATATGGACTCTCCTTATAAGCACATATTACAAAGGTATGCTGAGGCTTATGACCTCCGATTATATATTTTTTTAATTTATCATCCGTCTTTTTATTCATAACCGAAAATATACCTTAAACCTATAATTAGTCATTTAGTTCTGATTAGAGTTCTTCGCTCTGGTCACTTCCTCTGAAGCTTCACGCAGCTCGCCTGCTTTTTTCTTTTTCCTGTTTGTATCTCTTCTAAGAATAGCCAGCTCCTGAGTCAGCTTCTTAATCTGCTCCCCCTGCTTCGTAACCTCCATCATAAGGGAAAAGATTGCAAAAATCGCAAGTATGAGTCCCACGAACGAAAGCATATTAACAGGATCATATATTCCCAGAAGAAGTGATACCTTAAGAAGGAGTCCCGGCCATATAGCAAATACCATGATTCCTATAACAACCAGACTCCAGAATATTCCAAACCTGAAATCAAGCCTCCTCTGGGCAACACGTCTGGCAATATAAAAGATTGCCAACATCATACATACTATAATTATTATCTGTAATCTTGGAGACATCCAGACCTCTCCTTCTCTTTTTTATATATTCTTATATTTCCCCATATCTTAATCTTCAATTTCTTTTAGGGCTTTGGCAGACCTGAGACATTCCTCAGATTTTTCAAATCTATACTTTGATAATTCTATTCTGTTATCTTCACTCATATAACACTATCCCTTCTCGCTCAACATTTTGATAAAAGACTATGGTATCAAGCCATTTATCAAAAGTATAAATATCTTCAAGTAAAAGCGATACTTCAACATTTTCATCAAGACTAATCTCACTGGCAATTGAAGAAGTCATCCTTCTATATTTTGATAATTCATCATGGGGACAATCAAGAAGAAGCATTACATCAATATCCGAATCGATTGAAAAGTCTCCTCTTGCACATGACCCATATAGTATAATTCGTTTTATTATATTGCCAAGGTTTTCATTAACTTTACTGACAATTTTATGCGAAACCCTTTGTATCACAATATTATTATCCAGCATTCAATTCACCTCACAATCATTTCATAATTGCGGCCACAATAACAGCAAGGCTTACTTTGATCATATAGTAGATACTCTTTCCTGCATTGATCGAGGATTCACCCTCTGCCCTGCTTCTCATCTGCACAGGAATCTCACTCACCCTGTAGTTCCTCTTAATAGCTGTAACAACACTTTCCGGTTCCGGATAGTCCTTAGGATATTCATTTGCAAATTCCTTCATTAATCTGCGGTTTACCATTCTCATACCGGAGGTAGGATCTGTAATCTCCTGCCCTGTCAAAAGCTTAATCAGTCTCGTAAAATATCTGATTCCAACGCGTCTCAGCTTTGATGACTGAAACCCTTCGTTTTCTATAAACCTGGAACCAATCACCATATCAACGCCTGAGCCTTCCAGTGTTCTGAGAAGCTTTCCAAGATAAGCCGCATCATGCTGTCCATCTCCATCTATCTGAACAGCCGTCTCATAGCCATGATAATAAGCATACCTGTATCCGGTCTGAACCGCTCCTCCTATCCCAAGGTTAATAGGAAGGTTTACATACTTAAAATGATTCTCCTTCAGTATCTCTAGGGTATCATCTTTGGAGCAGTCATTTATTACCAGATAATCAAATTCCGGAGCATTTTCCTTTACATCCATTACTGTATTAACTATATTTCCTTCCTCATTATAAGCAGGAATTATTACCAAATGTTTTTTCTTCATATAATACACTGCCTTCTATCTATCATACTTATTCTAATGATTGTTACACGACTTATAATTATGGAACCTGTTATTCCCCTGCATATGTTTTGATCAGATTTTCGCTGCCATCATCCCATACAACATAAACCTCAACCGCAATATCATCAGCGCTCAGATCCTCCGGATATTTACTATTATAATACAGATCCTCCCCCTTCTGATACCCATCCAGTGTGACAGTAATATATTCTCCACGGGAAGCCATATCCTCCCCCTTCTTATAAGCCTCTTTAGTCCATATTCTGGCTTCCAGATTCTTGAAGTCGCTCATCTCAGAAAACTCCGCATAGGCTTTGAATTCCACCCTTAGTCCGTCCTCTTCATCTATAGGAGTTATAACAGCTTCAGAACCTATAAATCTAATCAGATCATCACTTACCTCTATGACATTCAGAGAGTCCATAAACTCTGACTTTTTCTCCATCTCACTGTCACAATACTCTACACCGTATTTTTCAACAAGGGTCTGTTCATCGGAATACAGATTCACTCCCAACCCCAGATGGTTTCCCGATATCTCAACACCCATAGCCGCAAGAGTAGTTGGGAACATATCCATCGTAGAGTAATAACGCCAGGCTTCTGCATCCTCCGGTTCTACAGAAGAATTGAGTACTGAGGTCAGCACTTTTCTCTGATAATCTTCAGGAACAGTCAGACAAAAATCCTTATCCATAGTAGGATGATCTCCACTAATTACTATAACTGTATTCTCATAAAAATCCTGTTCCTGTATCCAGTCTATAAACTCTCCTACCTGCCTGCTGGAACATGCCATTACATTAGAATACTGGTCACCACCATAATAGGTTGGCTCACATTTTTCACACCAGTACCCATCCTCAAAATGTGTATCTGCTGTAAGCATTGTCAGATTGAAGGGCTTCTCCTCCTTACTTAGTCTGGTAAGCTCAGACTTGGCAAATTCAAAAAGCTTCGTATCCTCATAGCCCCAGAACACCTTATAGTCCTCAGGAATAGCACCGGAGCTTTTTGCGTATTCATAGTCATACATAAAATAATCACCATGACTTGAATAAAAGGTTCTACGACCACCAAAGGTAGCATTTGAACCCAGCAGAAGTTCATTTTGATACCCCTCCTGCTCCAGTATATCACCGATACCGATAACTGAAGGATATAAACTATCCTGCGCCATTATATAATTTGCATTTACGCCACCTATCTTAAGAGGAAGACCCGTTGAAGCCGCGAACATGGCTCCCATAGTCCAGGTGGAGCCATAGAGGGATATCCCACCATTCAGCTCACTGTATTTACCGGAAAAGTTATCTCCCTCCCTGGAAATATCCACCAGCTCAGGAATAATATTCTGCTGAAATGATCCTCCATTTTCTATATTGGTAAATGTAGTCTCCATTGACTCCAGATAAAGATAGATAAGATTCTTCTTCTGCTCAGGAAACTTTAATTCCACATCTGATGGACTGACATAATTATCTTTGATGAAGCTGGAACCTATAATCTGGCCCTTCACATATTCCCTTACGCCCATCTCCTTATCAATCTTGAAAAAAGTCAGTACACCGGCTACCAGCACCACCAGCAATGTTATTATATAGAACAGCTTAGTTACATGCTTCCACTTCGGAAGTAATATCTTTCTGATCAGTATGCACGCTACTATCAGAAGAATAAGCACCAGAAGCTCCCATATTCCATATCTTAGGATATATTCCTTTACCATATCCGAATTAGTTCCCTCAAGAGGAACCGTCAGATGATATACCAGCTCCTCTATGGTCATCTCTGACCAGGAATTAAGCAGCCAATTGAAGGATGCGATCAGCACAATCCCGACTGTTATTAATATCCAGAATAGAATCTTTGCAATTATCGTGACAACTTTCTTAACAACTTTCATAAAACCACCAAGCCAAGTAATATTCTAATAATATCCCACACAGCCGGACCAGAGACATAACAGATTTATGAGCATCATCCCCGCAAGAAGGCAGGAATTACAAACCCTAAGAATACCCGGTTTAACCAGTTCTTTCTTAATGGGTATCCTGGTAAGTACATATAGCGTTGGGAAAAGTACAGGGAACAGATATCTTCCCTGACATCCGGCAACATAATCAGCACCTACTCCGGTATAAGAGATATACATAGAAACTGCACATATAGCACCTACGCCAATATATAAGAGTATCACACAAAGTCTATACCATACCGGAAATGTTTTTCTTCCACTGTCCTGATAATTAATAAGTGCGCCAAGCACCACCAGCAGCAGAGTTATGGTTCCACCTGCAAACATGCCATTATAGCCTACATTATTCTGCCAGTACTCTCCTCCGGTAACAGGATTCAGATACCAGGCAAGGAATGTAGTTATAGTTTTAAGAAACTTAAGATTATTTCCCAGAATATATTGTATCTGAAGAGTCGCATTTACATCTGAACCACCACGTGTATCGCCCATGCCCGCATTTAATACATTATTTACCATTACAAATACAAAAGGAAGCACGGCTGCCACAAAGATTCCTGCCCAGTACCCAAGCATTTTCTTCTTACTTCCAAACTTTGCTTTAGGTATAAACAGCGCCGGAGTGGTAAGCACAAAATAAACAGGCTTTGCAATAGTTGCAGCAAATGCAACTACAGGGAGTATGATCCCGGTACCAGTCTTCATTTCCTTGTCCGGTTCCATCCTCTCTGAAAATATGATGGCAAAGGCATACATACTAAGGGCCGTAAGCCAGGTGTCATAAGAAAAACTGGTGGCCATAAACATATTGGTCGGTATCATCATGAGGAGAACCGCCACTATACGTCCATACTTCAGCTTCCTCATGGTAAGCCATACAAGAACTACAAGGAATAACAGATTGAACCACCTGCCTGTTATGATGCAGGCTGTGAAGGGAAGTCCCAGCCCCCTCGCAAGACACATACCAAGAGCTATATGAATATAGGAAAATGAAACTGTTCCAACTCCGGTTTTCTCATAATATTTGAAATAATGCTCCCTGTCCAGATAATTAAAAAGCCGGTAAATATTATCGGTTTCCGAGGAGTCAGTATATAAGGTTCTTTCCAGAGCAACACTCTGATAATAGTGATATATTTCTGTATCTGCAAGCGACCATCTATGGTCAACTATATGTGATAAATTGGAGGAATTCTTATAATGAATCTCATCGTCCCAGCTCACGCCATTTCCCGCAGGCTCCAGGAAGCAGAATGCCGAGCCTACCAGAAGAATAATAGCAACCGCTCTTGGCGTAATATCCTTATCCTTCAGTATAATGCCCTCTGCAATTATATATACTGAATATATAAATACCGCAAGAAGTACCACAGTTTTAATATTCAGCTTTACAGGGAATCCTCCAGCCGGCATTCCGGAAGGTAAGGCTCCTATAGATTTAAGACCTGCAAAGGTTACCCCCGCAGACGACAAAAGCCAGACCGCCAAAAATGATATAAGTATGGAACCTAAAAGTATAAGCACATATTTTAATATATTCTTAAAACGAGACTTCCATATGTCTCCTGTGGCAAATATATTATCATACAGCGCTTCCAGTTTTTTCTCCAGAAGTCTCTTTTTTATAAACACAAATCCAACTGCTGCAAGAATCAATATAAGTATGGAAGCCATAACCGGCTTCAACGCAGCATTTCTATATGACCTGGAACAAACTGCAGCATATAGAGAAAAGTCCGCATCAATCCCAAGAGATACAAGCTTTGTATGTTCAGGGATATCTGTTACACGAAAGAATCTGCTCCCGGCAGATACATGGTCAGTCCTTTTTTCTGATACTGTCCCGGCTTCCTCTACTGTTCCTGTCTCAGAACCTCCCTGAATAACGGTATATTCCTTAAGTACATCGCCCTCATTTGTCATGCACCATACGGTAATCTCCGTACCCTCTGCCGGAGGCTCATCATATATTACTAGAAGCTCCTCGCTGCCATCCTCTAAAATGTATGTCAGATAATGATCTGTATCACCTGATGCCTTATACTTATCAGCCTCCACTTCATACCCAACTGCATTTCCAAATACCAGTTCATTTGCATATTTATAAGAGATTACCTCCTGCCCTGTGCTGATATTTGCATTTATCAGTATCAGACCAATGATCAGTACTGCAGCTATTATAATGAAGAGCATTTTTATGTAATTGTCCAGCCGTTTAGTCATATTATAATAATTCCTGCCTAAATAATGATTAGTTTTCCTGCAAAGCTCCATCCGGGCCAAGATAATATCCATCCACAGTAACATCACTCAGCATTATGCCGGAATCCAGAAAATAGTACCATTTACCATCTATTTCCTGCCAGCCAGTACTCATTTTACCCGAATCTCCCAGATAGAAGGTTTCTTCGTCAATAGTTATCCAGCCGGTATCCATAGTATTCCCACCATTTATGTGATAAAAGGCATCCTGAATCAAATACCAGCCTTCCTTCAGATACATTCCATCCAGACCTTCATGTGCCCAGCCCTGACCAACATCCACCCATCTGGTTCTGCGATAAATATTTGCAGACTTAAGCTTCTCGTCAAGGCAGAACTCCATATTGATAAGAACCGAATCCGGCACCCCAACACTTGAAGCATTATCAGAAGATGACTCATTATTCTCACTTTGTCCGGAGCCTTCTGTATCCTCCCCATAACGGGGAATCACCACATAATCGCCAAATATTCTTGCAAAACGGAACATGGAATCATAGGTTGATACCGTCTCCTCACTCATAACAGTATAGTTAATCCAGGGATCATAGAGCTTAAGGTCCTCAACAAAGTCCTCTGTTGTCACGATGCGGGCATCATTTCCCTTGTTTCCAAATGCCTCACAAACCTCAAGTGCCTCACTTGAAATATGAAATCTGTTTTCAACATCTTTAAATTCTGTACATTTTGTAACCGGGCGCCCGCTGAGCATTCCCATTCCGACTACAAGTCCACCCATGATAACCGACGCTACGATCTGCCAGATACCAAGCTTATCCCCACTCATAACAAAGAGCGTTCCGGCTAAAGCAAAGATGAGACCTACCGGAAGGGGTATCATGAATATAGTGCATATTATCAGGGTAAATATAACAGCCCATGTTCCCCGCACTTTGAACACCATACCCATTACTATAAAGATAACGGCAAATACCAACATCCAGTTTGCTTCAAAGTATTCTTTATATAGCTCTGTAAGCCCAGTTTCTTCCGGAAGCGAGCCAACTGCATTCCAGCCTTCTATAGAAAATGCAACTATATAGATAACAATTCCAACTAATAAAAAGAATATATCCGATATGAGAAGAACTGTACGTTCAAATCTGTAGGGTCTTACCTTTTCAGATACCATCTGCCCCTCTTCAGCAGATTCATCATCAGTTATTTCTCCGCTCTTTTCTTTATTGTCAGAAGCGCCTGTGCGTTTCTTTTCAGCTCTTACCTCGAAGATTTTCCGTATCCTGCTTACCATGCCAAGCAGCGAATATATTACCGGCGGAGTGCCAAGTATTCCGGCCACGACCCTTCCATACCAGGGATTCAGGATAACCCCTCCCTCTATAGCGAGAGAAGAATAGCCTCCAAAAAATATAATCATAGAAAACAGCGCCATAAAAAGACAAGTACCTGCGAATACGAAATATCCTCCTCTTTTCTGAACAGCCATAAATCTTAGTGACAGACAAATATATTCAACTACAAAAACTATCAAAAACAGAACCGGAAGCTGTGAATAGCAAAAAACCAGCGGATGTACATTCAGATTATTGCAGCACCATGCTACAATTACAGTCCAAAGCATTCCATTATGCTTATCCAATATGGTGGAAACCGTTTCCCCATCATTTAAATGACCCTTGATGTCCCATATCCTTTCCATGAAATCCGCATCAGTTTCAACCGTGTGCTGCTGATAAATCATATAATGAATAAGCGTATATAACCCATATACCATAGCAGACGTCACAAAAAGAGCCAGAATGATTCTGGACACCAGTTCTCCCTTGCTTATTTGATTGTCCTTTTTTGATTTCTTATCGGACATGGTCTTACAGTTTTCTCCCCTTATCAGCTTATACTGTATCATATTATCGCAAAGCTTTGCATTTCCCTATAAAATCATCATTTTACTTTTAAGATAGTATATCTGCCCGCATCTCCAAGTGAAGTAAAGGATGACACCCATACATCATAATATGAATTATCCTTTGGAAGAATTACATATTTACAATCATTTGCTGCCATTGCATTTTTAAGGATATCCCCATTCATGGCATCAGTATCTACACCTTCAGTTTTACCCGTAAAGAACAGGCACATATATCCCCACATATCATTATTATCCCTGACCTCGTTATAATTATAATCAGGGAACCGGCCATAACTAACCAGTGGAGTAATAGCCGCATTATAGGTTCTCATTTCTATAAATATGTCTCTATTATAAAGAGTAAGCTTCATTTCCTCAGGATTTCCGGAATCCTTCTCTATAATATTGCTGACCTCTATTAATTCGTCTTCAACCTTGTAAATATTATCTACCGGAATCATACCGGTGTT
>DGRT01000087.1 GCA_002391105.1 Lachnospiraceae bacterium UBA4381
GAATCATTATTATCATTCGTAGTTACCACTGTATCATCAGGAGCAGTAGTATCAGTCCCCAGCCTGTCTCTTCCAAGCTTAATGGCAAATCCAAGTCCAAATATAAGAACTGCCGCTGCTGCTATAATAAGAGGATATACATAAGCCTTCTTCTTTGCTTTACCATTATTCTTCTTATTATTTCTCTTAAGCTCTTTTTTCTCAGCCCTTTGTATATCCGCCTGCTGCCCATTATACTTTGTAACACTTTCCTGCTGAAGCCTGGTCATCTCATCTGCGCCCGGCTGATAGTTAAACTGAGCCTGATTCTCAGGAATATCAGGGCTCGATTCTCTCCTGTCCATCTCCTCTGCAGTCATCATAGCCAGCTTTCTTTCCATGCTTTCCGGTCTAAGTGACTCAGGAACTAATTCGTCTGCATATTTAAGTGTGGTTTCCAGCATAGCCGGATCTAGTTTACCACCCTGTGATGCATCCTGATTTATAATATTTTTTTCATCACTCATAGTTTTATCCTTTCCGTACTATATATCTAAAGCTGAGCGCCAAGTGCTTCCCGCATCTTATTTAACGCCCTGGAATACTTGGATCTGACTGTGTTTCTGTTAAGTCCCATTACTGCGGCTATCTCACCACTGTCATACTCGCCATAGACAGTCATCGCAACAATACGTCTTTCCTCCTCGCTAAGAACACTGAAAGCCTGCTCTGTTAATGACCGGTTTTCCACCTCATGCTCCACAGTTCCTTCTGACTGCAGAGTCTCCGCCATATCATCCACCGTACTGGAGGCTTCCATTTCTCTTCTTTTAACATATTCTCTAAGTAATCGATTACATTTATTATTCAGTATCCGGAATATCCATCCGCGAAATGCAACATCAGATCTGAGCTTATCCAGTCCCGAATATGCATCCAGGACAGTATCACTGACTACATTTTCAGCATCTTCTGGATTCTGAAGTATGTATAATGCTGCTTTATAAAGGTCCCTGTATATCATCTCATATAGAAGACTGAAGCTATGGGTATCCCCACGCCTGGCAGCCGCCACCAGAGCCCTTTCCTGTTCCTTATCAACCATCTCTTTCTCCCTTCTAAAAGACGTCTCTACTGACTAAGTGTCACAACCTTCACTATCTGTTGCATAAATATACAAATAATCTAAAAAAATACCCGTATATTTATATCATAACAATTATTTACAGTATCGTCACTAAAAAGATTATAGGTACTAATCTCACCTTTAACAGATGCTGTCTCTGATATTCTTTAGGAATAAAATATAAACAGCAGGCAATTCCTTAGAATCACCTGCTGTTTACTATTATAAAAAGCTTACGCTGCTCATTTTATTTAAAATCAATCGTCGCATCACCTGCATCAATATCAAGCTTTATATATTTATCCGAATTACTGTTATTAGGTTTGGCAGCCAGATCCCCCTTGATCTTCTGACCATCCACTGTCAGCTCTCCTGCATCAATTTGTGCCTCGATACGATAATCTGCCTCTTCACCGGCTATATCCAGCTTTACATTTCCACAGTCAACATCCATTTCCAGCTCACTCACTCTGATATCTGCAAATTCAGAATCTCCGGCATCCAGATCACATTTAAGCTTACCTAGCTCTGAGGAGTTCACCTTCAGGGTTCCATAATCTATAACCAGATCTGCCACGTCAGCTTTTACAGTATCTAATGTAACATTTCCCGCATCACTGTCTATCGTGAGTTTCTTGCACACCAGATCACTCAGCTCTATAGAAGCAGCATCAACATCTAAAACGAGATCATCTGCATTCATGTTGGAAAGAACTACATTTCCGGTATCATTATCTATCTTCAGATCTTTAAAATCAAATCCATCAATTTTAATCTCACCTGCATCCACATCAATAGTGGAGTCCTCAAAGCTTGTTCCCTCCGGAACAGTAATGCTAACATAGTAAGCCTCATCATCTTCTTTACTATCAGACGAAAACAGATTCCCCAGTTCAAAATGCATCGAACTATCATTTTTACGTTTCATTTCCAGAACGCCATCTTTACTGACACTTATGCTTGGTTCTTCATTATCCAACAGGCGATAGGAAACCTTATACCCATCTCCCTGAACTATAGTAAATGCTGCAGCATCGATATCCATACTAAGTGCATTAAACTCATCCAGTTCAACTTCATTCTGGATAACGCTTCTTTCCTTTTCCGCCTCTACCTTCTTACGTTTATAGTCAACATTAAAGCTCATGCTGCCGCCCATTACGAGACCTATAACTATCAGGATTCCACCAACTATAAAGAGATTGACCAATATCAGTATAGTGATTATCATACCCTTTTTCATTACTGCATGGCCCTCCTTTCTCTCTTAGCCCTCTTTTTGCTTCCTATGAAACCTATCATCCTGATAATACCTCTGACTATCAGTGAACCCAGCTTATAGAACAGGATGCACATCAGAGATCCAAATGATATTCCTACACATGCTATACCTATCAGTACCATTACCTGCGCTCCGGTTTCTGCCCAGAATATAGCCGGTATAGCACATATTCCTGCTATCACCACTCCAACAGATGATAAAAGCAGTGCTGCTATTACTATAACTACAGTAGCCAGAACTGCAAATATTACTGCCGCTATAGCTATTGCAATCGGAAATGCTATCGGTGCAGCAAAAAGTCCAAGAAGAATATACCATATCGCTTTGGAGCTGTTCTTCACTCCGCCTTCCTTTGAAGCCTTCACTATCTGCTTGTTGCCATACTCTTCCTTTATTCTGGCAGCAACCTCATCAGGAGTTCCAAGTCTTGCAGTGACGTCCTCATCATCACCAATGCCGGCATCCATAAAATACTCAATATAGTAATTCATAGCATCATCATAGTCCTGCTTGGGAATACCTCTCAGCTTACGCGACAGTTCACTGATAAATCTGTTTTTATTCATTTATACGTTCCCCCTCCCTGCTGTGAATTAACATTCATATTATTTGCTGCTCCCATCTTTTTACCATCCTTCGGCTTATCCTGCAGCAGGCTGTCTATCTTTTCCTTATAATCCATCCACTCTATTCTATAAAACGCAAGTCTGAGCCTTCCCTCTTCAGTAATACTGTAATATCTTCTGTTTCTTCCCTGATAAGGCATATCATAAGTAATCAGGCAGTTTTCCTTCTGTAATCTCCTAAGCACAGGATAAAGCGTAGATTCAGAAATATCAACCAGTTCTCTGACTTTTTGAGTTAAGGTATAGCCATAAGAGTCTTCTTTATTGACTATCCCCAGAACACAGGCATCCAGAAGAGGTGTTGTAAGCTGATACGTCATACAATATACTCCTTTCGTGCAATATTATATGACGTATAGTATTATATTTCGTAGCACTTGTCAACACCATATTTGTGACAAGGGGACAGGCACCTTGTCACATGTGACATGGGGACAGGCACCTTGTCACCAGCCTCCTTGTCACATAAAAAAACCGGAACAGCTATGCCATTCCGGTTCATCTTAATCTTCTATATAATCCGGCAAAATGATGTATGCCACTTTTTTAGTATATTGGACTACAAAACAACTGGACTAATTTGTAGAATCACTCATCAAATATTGTCATATTGTTTGTTATGACAAGTCTTGCTTTTCCTTCCGACTGCCCTGTAGCACCTATATAACATACATAGTTACCCTTAAATATAAAGTAATAAACCATGCTCATCTTTTGACCATCAACCTCTCCGGTTATGACAAACCCTTTGCAGGTCTTGCCTCCTATAGTAACACTGTCATTCTTGGTATCAGTAATGGTATAATCCTGAGATAAAACCTTGACCGTTTCTTCCTTGACATCATTAATGAGCTTATCTATATCAGTTCCTGTTTCCTTAATATTATAGGAGGTCTGCCGAACTGCTATAAGCAGCGCATTGCCGGATTTGTAATTGCTGGATTTGTAATTGTCCGCCTGCAGCTCATATACAACAGCTTTTGTATCAAGTGTCTTCTTAACAGCTTCCGGATCAACAACATCTCTGGTTACACTCCAGTTATCACTGAGCTTAAGTGAAAAATCAAAATATTCATTCTTATATACATTATCAGTTACTGTTCCCGGAATATATTC
>DGRT01000048.1 GCA_002391105.1 Lachnospiraceae bacterium UBA4381
GTCACCGTGACAGGGGGACAGGCACTTTGTCACCGGGCAATTTGTCACCGGGCACTTTGTCACATTCATCATCCTCTGACATAATGTCTAAGCATCGGAAGCATATCCGATATAATACCAGTCGCATAGTCAACCTCTTCCATAGTATTATCCTCTCCGAAGCTGAATCTGAGCGTTGACTCAATCTTTTTCTTATCAAGTCCTATGGCATGAAGGACTGCTGATTCCTTATTCTTGTTAGAGGAACAGGCTGAACCTGATGATACATAGATACCCTTATCCTCAAGAGCATGCAGCATAACCTCCGCGCGAACCCCGACAAAACTGACACTGGCTATATGCGGCGCTCCATTTTCAAGATCAGTATTTACATACACATCCGGAAGCTTAAGAAGTTCCTCACATAGATGATTCCTGAGATTTCTAATACGCTGTATCTTCTCTTCGAAACCATCAAATGTCTTCTCAACCGCTACACCAAGTCCGGCAATCGCAGGAACATTTTCCGTACCTGAACGCATATTTTTCTGCTGTCCGCCACCGTAGATTATCGGTCTGAGCAGCACATCTTTTTTAATATACAAAAACCCGGAGCCCTTAGGACCGTGCAGCTTGTGTCCCGAAACAGAAAGTAGGTCGCAGCCCATCTGTCTCGGAATAACAGGAATCTTTCCAAAGGACTGGATAGCATCTACATGCATATATACCTTCGGATTCTTACACTTAACAGCTTTGGCTATCTCAGCAACAGGCATTACCGAACCAATCTCATTATTAATGTGCATACAGGAAACCAGGACTGTATCTTCTCTTACAGCATCAGCAAAAGCCTCCGGAGAAACTATCCCTCTTTCATCTGTCGGGATAAATGTAACCTCACAGCCTTCTCTTATGAGAAACTGCATTACCGCAGAAACAGAAGCATGTTCAACCGATGAAACAACTATATGCTTCCCACTTCTTTTCTTCGCCAGCACCGTCCCGACTATTGCCATATTATTTGATTCCGTTCCTCCGGAAGTAAAAATAATTTCCTCAGGCAGACACCTGAGACTCTTTGCGATAATACTTCTGCTATGCTCAACTATATGTTCAGCAGCAAGCCCCTTAAAATGAAGCGAAGATGGATTACCATAATCTTCTTTCATGGTTTGTACCATAATATCTATCGCTTCGTCATAAACCCTGGTAGTAGCACTATTATCAAAATATGCCTCCATTTTTTCCTCCGTAGTTATAACCAAACATCAAAAATCCTTCTAAATGCAACATTATATCAGTCTCTGTCCAGTAAAAATCCAATAACAGACAAGACCATCAATCCTGCAGTTTCTGTTCTGAGTATCCTGTGCCCAAGTGATATAGTATAAGCTCCGATACCCTGAAGTGCTTCCGCTTCTGATTCTGCAAATCCACCCTCAGGTCCGATAAATATTCCAATTTTTTTCTTTGAAATATCATCTCCACTTTCTGAAATACCTTTAGTTACAGCATCACAGATCTCATATATCATTTTCCTGCTGTTATCCATGCCTTCAGCAAGCTCATATGGAAAAATAACATAGTCCATATTGCTACCGGCATAGGCAACTGCCTGCTTCATCGTCATAACATCTATAACCTCAGGTATTATCCCACGTCTGGACTGCTTTGCCGCCGCCTCAGATATACTCCTGAGCCTCTGCACCTTCTTATCCTTTTTCTTTTCTTCGAGTTTTACTATAGTTCTGTCCATCATAACCGGTATCACAGCATGAACACCAAGCTCAACACATTTCTGTACTATAAGCTCGAATTTGTCTCCCTTCGGATAACCCTGAAACAGATATATATCAGCAGGCAGTTCAGAATTATTATCATTTATATCTATGATATTAGCTGTAACAATCTCATTCTGAATATCAATAGCTGTAATCCTGCAATCATATTCCCTTGAAGAACCATCACTCACCACTATATCGTCACCGACTCGCAGTCTAAGGACGCTGGCTATATGATTTACATCTTCACCCGTAATGCTTACCGTTTTATCAGCACTTATTACATTTTCAACGAAAAATCTATGCATAATCAGCCCAGCCTGCTCACAATACAAACCCACTCATTTTCCCTGGTTATACCCAATATCTCATAACCATTATTTATAAGAGCATCCACTACTTCGCTTTCCTTTTTATCACTAATACCCGATGCGATAAATACTCCCTTTTCGGTAAGATATTCAGGTACAATTAATGATAAAGGTATGATAACATCCGCCAAAATATTTGCCACAACTATATCATATTTTCTGGCTGAAACAGGATCAGCGCTTCCCAGCTTAATATCAACCATCATTGCAGCATTATCAGGATTTACCGGGGAAGCTATGCCCGAACCAATGCTCGCCTTTTCCATACGCTTTCTGTTATCATCCTGGGAAAGATAATTCTCTGCTATTCTGTTATCGGCAAGAAGATTTCCACAGGAAAACTCTATTCTGTCCTCGCTCAGTCCGCTTGCCTCTGCATTTATACGGCTAGCCTTAACCGCTTCAGGATCAATATCAAGCCCATGAACATATCCAGCCCCCAGTAGGCATGCGCCTATTGAAAGTATTCCACTGCCACAGCCTATATCAAAAACGGAGTCCCCTTCTGACATATAGCCTTTAACCTGTTCTAAACAAAGTCTAGTAGTTTCATGTGTTCCCGTTCCAAATGCAGTGACAGACTTAATATGTATAACCTTATCATCAGGAAGCACTTCAAAATCATACTCAAAATCAGTATCAGGCATAATCACAATATCCTGAGACAATCTGATGGGCTTCATGTTTTCTTTAAACTTATCATTCCAGGTAGAGTCATCAGTTGTTTCTTCTACTGTGATATTTCCACTTCCAACCGGTAGAAACTCGCTAAGTCTTGTCAGCTCCTCTGACACCAGCTTCTTAAGTGAGTCAATTCTGGCATTATCAAAACTGCTGTCAAGAAAACAGGACACCCTTGCTGTACCATCATCTTCACCAGTTATAAGCGGAATATCGACAAACATCTGTTTGATTTCTTCCTCAGAAAGGGGTACATTATCCTCTATCTGAATACCTTCTATTCCATTTTCACTGAGAAAATCTGATAGTATATCAACAACCTCTACTGTTGTATCAATAGTAAATTTCTTCCAGATCAAGTATATATCCTCCCTTTAATCATATATAGATCCAATCACCGCGTAAGTATAACAGAAAAACCAGCCTGTAACAAGCATTACAAGCTGGTTATTATCCGTTAATTGCTAATATCGATAAAAACCCTGCAATTACAAAGTTTATATAAAACTACTTCCTGAATTTCTTCTTCTTATGTCCGCCAAAGGAGAAATCTCCTGCCGAATCAGTTGATGATCTGGCATTTACAGCCGGACCTGAAGCATGCTCATACTGATTAAGAATCGACTTCTGCTCTTCAGTAAGATTCTCAGGAACCTGAACTACAAGAGTAACATAATGATCGCCACGTACAGTCTTGTTCTTCAGTGTAGGAACACCCTTACCCTTAAGCTTTACCTTGGTATTAGTCTGTGTACCTGGAGCAATATCATAGTTATAAGGACCATCAATAGTATTCAGTTGAACCTTACCGCCAAGTGCCGCCTGAGTAAAGGATATAGGCTCAGAAGAATAAATATCATATCCCTGTCTCTGGAATA
>DGRT01000147.1 GCA_002391105.1 Lachnospiraceae bacterium UBA4381
GAGTCATATCTTAAATCCCATAAATGGGACACCTCTTTTGTTATACTGTACACATGGATATCAGCGAATTCTCGACTAATCCAATAATCAGCGAAAATGAGGGGACGAAATGAATGATAAACTATCTTCAAATCTTAGAAAATGCAGAACAGAGAAAAATGTAAGTCAGAAGGAACTTTCCCAAATGACAGGTATAAGTGTCAGATGCCTTGAATACTACGAAGGTCTTACAAATATACCCTCATTACTTAATGCATATAGATTAGCAAAAACACTCGATACACCTATATCAGAATTATTTCCCTATGACAATGAATCATCATAGAGAACAAACACATCCTAGAAAGGAATTACTATGCACGATATTTGGAATCCATGGCATGGATGTATTAAATGCAGTGAAGGCTGTCAAAACTGTTATATGTATTTCCTTGATAGTCTGAGAGACAAGAAGGGCTCAGATATATACCGAACCAAAGCAGGATTCCGTTATCCTCTTTCCAAGGACAGAGCAGGCAACTATAAAGTAAAAAGCGGCGAAATGCTTCGAGTATGTATGACTTCAGATTTCTTTCTGAAAGAAGCAGATGAATGGCGCGATGAAGCATGGGAAATAATACATCAAAGACCTGATGTAAAATTCTTTCTTCTTACCAAACGTCCGGAAAGAGTCAAGGACTGTCTCCCATACAACTGGGGCGATGGTTGGGAAAATGTGATGTTCAATGTAACATGTGAAAATCAGAGAAGAGCTGATGAGAGAATACCTATATTACTCTCGCTTCCATTTAAACATAAAGGAATAATGTGTGCTCCTTATATCGGTCCCGTCAGTATAAAAGAGTATCTTCCTGAAGGACAGATAGAACAGGTTCTTTGTGATGGCGAGAATTATAATGGAGCCAGACCATGTCATTATGAATGGGTTAAATCATTACATGACGAATGTATTGAATATAACGTTACATTTGTATTCTGTGGTACTGGAAGACGCTTTGTAAAGGACGGAAAAACCTACAGCATAGAAGGTAGCGGTCTTCAAAGCAGACAGGCTTATCTATCAGGACTAAGTTTCAAAGGAAAGCCTATGGACTTTAAATTATATGATGACTGGGGATATCCTCTCGGAGAACACATGTTATATGAACCATATTTCGGACCACACTGCGAGGAATGTGGAATGCGGATCACATGTAACGGCTGCAGCCGATGCGGTCGATGCGAAAAGGATGCATAAGTCATTTATACTTACATCATCAGAACAAGGTAAAGACTATGAGATTATTTATATCCACTCAACCACACCAGTCTCAATATCATATACAGCACCAAGAACATCCAGCTCTCCATCTTCAATATCAGGATGATCATGAAATGCATTCTTTATGATATTAACGCCGTGTTTTACATTTAGAACCGTAGCTTTATAGTCATCAGTCTCATCACCGATAGCTTCTGATATATCTTCAATAATGTACTTGATAAACTTGTCATAACAAGCATGCTTATGAATATGTGCCATATCTCTTTCAGAGATATGCAAGCCTGCTTCGCAGTCTTGGCTCTGCTTCGCAGACCGCATCCTCACTTCGTTCGGACGTTCGATTGCATGCGCAATCGAGCGCTGCGTTGCCTCAATAGCTCCACACTTTGTATGACCAAGCATAACTATTACGTTGGTTTCCAGATGCGAGAATGCATATTCAATACTTCCAAGCTGATGATTATCCAGTACATTTCCAGCAACTCGGATAACAAAAAGATCTCCAATTCCTGCGGAAAATATAGCATCTGGTATAACTCTTGAATCAGAGCATGTTATAACTATGGCATAGGGATGTTGTCCTTCTTTAGCTGTTTTCTTTCTTAACTCTAGCGAAACATCGCCGGAATTTTGATTATTCTTAATATATAATTCATTACCTTGTTTTAATCTCTTTAAAACAGCAGCATTTTCTTTATTCAAGACTATTCTTCTCCTTCATCATTCACTAATCCATAATATAACATTTCATTATACTTGGCATTAGCTTCCTCACTGTCTTTCTTAGCCCTCCAGGTTTCTATCTCACTCCGGATAGCCAGCATCTCATCAACAACCTCTTCCATGGAATTCGGCTTTGCCTGATAAATGTAAGAAGTCATCCTATCCATTGCCTTGGGACTTCCAAGATTTTTAACTATTTCTTCACCCAGTTTATCCGGATAACCAAGCGATCTGACTGCTGTCATAAGGTTATCCCTGGAATAAAGCCATCTTCTTTTATTATCATCCATAACACAATCCTCAGATACTACTCTACTATATGATAATGCCTTCAAGATGATCCGCTTCATGCTGCACTATTTGAGCAGTAAATCCGCTAAACTTCTGTCTTTGCTTCTTGAAGTTGATATCCTCATATTCAACTTCGATTTCTTTGTATCTTATAGTCTTCCTGGTTCCTATCAGCGACAAGCATCCCTCTTCAGTTTCATATTCTCCGGATTTTGAGACAATGACCGGATTATTCATGATCAGATTCATAAATCCCATTGATACTATGATAGTCCTCTTCTTATAACCGATCATGTTTGCCGCCATACCTACACAGTCATCTCTGTGAGCTGCAAGAGTATCCTGAAGATCTTTTATAACATTTGTATCCTTAGCTGCAGAAGGCTCAGACTTCTGACTTAGGAAGAATACATCTTTTACTATTGGTTTTACCATTTTACTTCATCTCCATATATAAAAATGCCTGCCATCTGGTGAATGCTATGTCATATCTCTTCGAGATATGCAATCCTCGCTTCGCAAGTCTTGGTTCTGCTTCTCAGAACCATCAACACCAGATTTAACTTGTCACCTCAACAGGAAGATACACCATATTGTAATACTTCTAATCTGGTTGCTGACCATCATGCGCCTTCCATGCGCATTCAGTGATTTCCATATCTGTAAAAGTGGCCAAAAAAGATGACTCCTCGGCGCTGCATGCATATATGCCGAAACGGATTTCCTTTGGAGCATTGAACATATGACATATCCTCATCTGTTTAAATTCTATTCCATCAAAAGAATTTTCTACACAGAAATCATCTTCCCTGCGACTTAGACGAAACCATACAGACTTTATTGCGGCATCAACATCTGTAGATGCCCAATCAG
>DGRT01000012.1 GCA_002391105.1 Lachnospiraceae bacterium UBA4381
CTTCAAATGTGCTGAGGGATATACTTGATACACCGATCAGTCCCGAGCTGCTTCCTCCTGATGAGAATGGTAATATACAGCAGAAGACTGAGGATAAGATAGGACCTTATGAGCTTCATGATTTCTTTATCTACTACAGTATGAGATATGGTTACAGCCCTTCAAAGATATATTTTCTTGCAAGAAAGGCATTTGACGGAAGCTACACAGATGAAGAGATCAAAAAATGGATGACAATGTATTACAGACGTCTGTTTAGCCAGCAGTTCAAGAGAAGCTGTATGCCTGATGGAATAAAGGTTGGTAGTGTATCGATGTCACCTCGTGGAGATCTCAGGATGCCAAGTGATGCCTCTGTAAATATATGGATGAAAGAAGTAGAAAATTTGTAATGAATAATATAAAAGAAAAAAAGTTAAAGCAAAGCCCTTTTACGATTGTTTCAAGGGATGCAATTCCCGCTGCGATACCGGACAAAGAACCGGACAGACAGGAATATTATATGGATCTTTGTCATGAACTTATAGAAAACTATATAGCACAAAATGGCAAAAGTCTGACCTTTAATGTCACAACCTTTGGCTGTCAGATGAATGCTCACGATTCCGAGAAGCTTATCGGTATTCTGGAAACCATCGGGCTTATCGAGGCTCTTAATGAAGATGAGGCTGATATCGTTATATTTAATACCTGTACTGTCCGTGAAAATGCAAATCAGAAGCTGTATGGTCATCTGGGTTCCCTGAAAAAAAGAAAGGAAACCGGTGAGCTGAAGCTTATCGGTCTGTGCGGATGTATGATGCAGCAGCCTGAGGTTGTACAGCATATAAGAGAAAGCTATAGATTTGTTGATCTCGTATTTGGTACATTTAACTTCTATAAGCTTGCAGAGCTTCTCTATAACAGACTTACCGGAAAGGACATGCAGGTTATCGAGGTTCTGGAAAAGCCTGAGATAAATGTGGAAATGCTTCCGGAGAAAAGAAAATACAGCTTCAAATCAGGTGTTAATATCATGTATGGCTGTAATAATTTCTGTTCCTTCTGTATAGTTCCATATGTAAGAGGACGCGAGAGAAGCAGGATACCTGAGGATATTCTGGAAGAGGTAAAAAAGCTTGCTGATGAGGGCTACGTAGAGGTCATGCTGCTGGGACAAAATGTCAATTCCTATGGTGTGAACTACCTTGCGGATATATCAGAAAGTAAGATACTTACGGAGAATCCTGATTACAGCTTCCCGGATCTGATAAATGATGTGTGCAGGATAGAGGGAATAAAGAGAGTAAGATTCATGACCAGTCATCCTAAGGATCTGTCAGACAGGCTGATAGATGTTATAGCTGCAAATCCCAAGATTGCCAGACATATACATCTTCCTGTTCAGTCCGGTTCTACAGAAATACTGAGAAGGATGAACAGAAGATATAGTAAAGAGCAGTATCTCGCGCTGGTCGAAAGAATCAGGGCAAAGCTTCCCGATGTATCCCTTACAACAGATATCATGGTGGGCTTTCCGGGTGAAACTGATGAAGATATAGAAGATACTATTGATATAGTCAGAAAAGCAAAATATGATCAGGCATTTACCTTTATATATTCTGTCAGAAGCGGTACGCCTGCTGCCAAAATGGAACAGACACCTCCGGAAATAGTTAACGAAAGATTCAGCAAGGTGCTTGACGTAGTGAGAGAGGTTTCAGCAGAGGTAAGCTCAAGATTTGAAGGTCAGACCAAGGAGGTTCTGGTCGAGTGTGTAAATGATCATATGGAAGGCTATATAACAGGCAGGATGGATAACAACCTGCTGGTGCATTTTCCCGGTGACAGCTCTGCTGTAGGAACCTTTGTAAATGTATATCTTGAGAAAGCAAAGGGCTTCTATTATCTCGGTAAACAGGTAAAATAAGGGTAAATATTTGTCAAATAGCATGAAGGTATGACGGTATAAGATGAAAGAATTAACAATTGACAGAACTAAATTATCACCTATGATGCAGCATTATCTGGCAACCAAGGATGAATATCCTGATTCCATTCTTTTTTACAGATTAGGTGATTTTTATGAAATGTTCTTTGAGGATGCGAAGCTGGTATCAAGAGAACTGGAGCTTACCCTTACCGGTAAGGACTGCGGATTAGAAGAGAGGGCGCCAATGTGTGGCGTCCCTTATCATGCTGCCGAAATATATATAGGACGTCTCATAGAAAAGGGCTATAAGGTGGCAATATGTGAGCAGGTTCAGGATCCAAAGCTTGCTAAGGGACTGGTTGAAAGAAAGGTCATCCGTGTAGTTACTCCCGGTACTTCCATGGGGGATAGTGTACTTAAAGAGGATAAGCATAATTATATACTATGCTTTTCGGAATACGAAAACGGTGGAAGCATAAAGGGCAGCATCAGATATGGAGTTGCAATATCAGATATTTCCACCGGAGAATTTCTGGCTACCAGTGTCGATACCATAAGCAAGGTTATTGATGAGATAGTTAAATATGAGCCCAGTGAAGTTTTAATGAGTGAAAAATCAAAGGTAGTAAACAATAATGATATTATGTTAACTGTCTCTGAATTATTTGAAAAATCACATATTACAAAGAGCCTTCTTCCGGAAAAGAATTATCAATATGATGCGTCGGTTGAAATTATTCAAAAGCAGTTTAAGGCTCTTTCGATAGAAGGTCTTGGACTTAAGGATATACCGGAAACTGTCATTGCTATTGGTGCGCTTCTGAAATATCTATATGATACACAGATGAGTGCCATGAATCAGATAAATAATCTGTCTCTGTATTATGCAAATGAATATATGATACTGGATAACTCCACTAAGCGTAATCTGGAGCTTACATCTACCATGAGAGATAATGCCAAGCGCGGCTCCTTATTATGGGTTCTGGATAAGACAAAGACTGCCATGGGTGCCAGACTTCTGAGACAGTTTGTGGAAACACCTCTTATGGATGCAGACAGAATAAATGACAGGCTGGATGCAATAGAGTCAATGACTGTAAATCTTATATCAAGAGATGAGATGAGAGAATATCTCAGTGCCATCTATGATATGGAAAGACTTATGACACGTATATCTATTAAGTCTGCCAGTCCCAGAGATATGCTTGCATTTAAATCCTCTCTTAGATACCTTCCTGATATAAAAAATCTTCTGAGGGATTTCAGCGGCAGACTTATTACTGATATATATAACGATTTTGATCCTCTTCAGGATATATATGAGCTGCTGGAGGCTTCTATTTCTGAGGATGCACCTATCACAGTAAGGGAAGGCGGAATATTCAAGACCGGATATAACGAGGTTATTGATAATTACAGGGACAAGAAGCTCAATTCCAAGACTATATTATCTGAACTGGAGGACAGAGAAAGAGAAGCTACCGGTATCAGAAATCTTCGAATAAAGTTTAACCGTGTATTCGGGTATTTTTTTGAAGTTACTAATTCCTATAAGTCTCTTGTTCCTGATTACTTCATCAGAAAACAGACTCTTACAAACGCAGAACGATACACGACAGATGAGCTTTCAAGACTTTCCAGCGAGATACTTGGTGCAGAAGAGAATCTTTACGGACTTGAATATGATGAATTCGTAAAGCTTCGTGATACACTCGCAGCAGAGATCATCAGGGTTCAGAAAATGGCTGAATATATAGCTCTTATCGATGTAATAGCCTCGCTTTCCTATGTTGCCTACAGTAATAATTACATCAGGCCTGCAATAACCACTGATGGAGTTATCGATATTCATGGTGGCCGTCATCCTGTCATAGAGAAGATACAGCAGAGTGATGATTTCATTCCAAATGACACTCTTCTTGATAACAGCACCAATCGCATAATGATAATCACCGGACCTAATATGGCAGGTAAATCAACCTATATGAGACAGACTGCCCTTATATGTCTTATGGCACAGATGGGCTCCTTTGTCCCTGCTGAAAGTGCATCTATCGGAATATGTGACCGTATATTTACAAGAGTCGGAGCAAGTGATGATCTGGCACAGGGACAATCTACATTTATGGTGGAGATGAGTGAAGTTGCTAATATTCTTAGAAATGCCACAAGAGATTCGCTTATCATTATGGATGAAATAGGAAGAGGAACCTCCACCTTTGACGGACTTTCCATAGCCTGGTCGGTGGTTGAATATATTGCTGACGGAGATGCACTGGGAGCAAAGACACTGTTTGCAACACATTATCATGAGCTGACTGAACTGGAAGGAAAGCTGTCATCAGTAAATAACTATTCCATAGCAATAAAGCATGATAAGGGAAGTCTGGTATTCCTCAGAAAGATTATCAGAGGAGGCGCTGACAGATCTTACGGTATAGAAGTTGCTGAGCTTGCCGGCGTACCTAAGGTCGTGACTGAAAGAGCAAAGGAAATAGCTGAGTTTCTGGCGGACGAGGATATTACCGGCAGGTCTAAAGAACTGGATGTTATCACTTCCCATAAGAAGAGTGCTCCGGTTTCCAAAGAAACTCCGGGACAGCTTTCCATGTTTGCCTCTACCGAAGAGATTAATATAACAGCGGAGCTTAAATCGCTGGATCTGGATAATATGACGCCGGTCAAGGCAATGCTTTATCTTCAGGAGCTTAAGGAAAGGCTTAGCTGATTATATATAATGCTTATATCAAAGGATTTATCAAGATAATATACTTGATAAGGAGAAATATATGATAAAGGTACTGGATCAACATACAATAGATAAGATAGCAGCAGGTGAGGTTATAGAGAGACCTTCATCCGTAGTAAAGGAACTGGTGGAGAATTCCATAGACTCCGGTGCTACAAGAATAACTGTCGAGATTAAGGACGGCGGCATCTCTATGATCAGGGTTACTGACAACGGTTCCGGTATTGATGCAGAAGATGTCAGAAAGGCATATCTGAGTCATGCTACAAGTAAGCTGGATAATATAGATGATCTTCTTTCCATATCGTCACTTGGTTTCAGAGGAGAGGCACTTTCAACCATAGCTGCAGTATCAAAGGTGGAAATGGTTACCAAAACCCACTCAGCTCTTACAGGTACCAGATATGAGATACAGGGTGGTAAAGAGATAGAACTGAAGGAGGTCGGTGCGCCAGACGGAACAACAATTATTACAAGAGATCTTTTTTTCAATACTCCTGCAAGACTAAAGTTTCTTAAATCCAATATGACAGAGGGTTCATATATTAATGACCTTATGTCACATATTGCTCTTTCTAATCCTGAGATAAAGATAAAGGTCATATCTAATGGAAAAACCATAATAGATACTCAGGGAGACGGAAGACTAAAGGAAACCATTTATAGTCTGTACGGAAAGGAAATCACAAAGGGTCTTCTGGAGGTGGATTACAGCAGTGATGAAGAGGATATCAAAGTTACAGGTTATATAGGAAAGCCTTATCTTTCAAAGGGTAACAGAAGCTTTGAGAATTACTTTGTAAATAAAAGATATATAAAAAGTGCTGTAGTTAACAGGGCTATTGAAGAAGCCTATAAGACTCATATCATGCAGCACAAGTTTCCGTTTACGGCTCTGTTTCTCCAGCTTCCGCCATATATGGTGGATGTAAATGTTCATCCTGCCAAAAGGGAATTCAGATTTGATAATGAAAGGGCGCTTTTCTCGGCTGTATTTCATGCTGTTTCAGAAGCCCTTAAGGGTAAAGAGATGATACCTGATGCAGAGGCTGATTATCAGGTGAAGCAGAAAATATTTACTCCAATAACAGAAAAAACCGAAAACAGTATATCTAATATTCCGCCAAGTCCTCTTTCTAATCAGGAGCTGCATAATCTGTTCAGTTTAGACTCCAGGACAGCTATAAATCCTGTAAGAGAGATTCATCCTACTACCGTTAAGGCTGAAACAGAAAATGCTTCAAATCATGCCGTCCCGGCTTCAGATATTGAAAGTCAGACTGAAGAAGCAAAAGCACCCGCTTCCTCCACAGTCATTGTTAAAGATTCTGTATCTAAGGACTCATATTACAGAAATAAGAATACATCAGCAGGTTTTGGCATACTGGATTCCCTTCTGCCGGAGGAATACAGGGAAAAGCTTTCGGAGATAACTTCTCCTGAGAAGGAGGAGGCTCCCAGAACCAAAGAGACCTACACACAGCTTGATATGTCCGAAACCAGATTCCTTTCTGAAGAAGCAAAGGGACATCATAAAATTATAGGACAGATATTTAATACCTACTGGATCACAGAATATGATGGTTCTATATATTTTATGGATCAGCATGCTGCCCATGAGAAGGTTAATTACGAAAGATTTAAAGCAGAGTTTGAAAACAAAAGCTTTCATTCCCAGAATATATATCCTGCTATCATCATAAATCTTTCCAGTATTGAAAAGCAGGCTGTTATGGAGAATATTGATTACCTTGAAAGATATGGATTTATCATCGAGGACTTTGGTGGAAATGAAGTAAAACTGTCTGCCCTTCCGGCAAATCTTATAGGTCTGGATGGAAGAGAGGTATTTATGGAGCTTACTGCTTATCTGGCAGAGGGGATTCAGAATGTTACCGAAGATATATTTGTACGAAAGCTTGCGACTATGGGATGCAAGGCAGCAATAAAAGGTAATCAGGAAATCTCTGCTTATGAGGCAGGAATGCTTATAGAGCAGCTTATGAAGCTGAAGGATCCTTATACATGTCCACATGGCAGACCGACTCTTATCAGAATGACCAAGGAAGAAGTGGATAAAAAGTTCAAAAGAATTGTAGAATAGAAATATATAATATTTAAATCAATATTTATGGTCAATAATATGCAAAAACTGATTATACTTACCGGTCCTACTGCAACCGGAAAAACGGAGCTTTCTATCAGACTCAGTAAAATGATAGATGGAGAAATCATTTCCGCTGATTCCGCACAGGTATATAAATATATGAATATTGGCAGTGCCAAGGTTACTGAGGAAGAGATGCAGGGAGTTCCGCATCACCTGATAGATATATATGAACCCGACTTTTCCTTTGATGTTACTGTATTCAAGAAAGAGGCGAAGAGGTTAGTGTCAGAAATAGCCTCCAGAGGACATATTCCGATAATCGTTGGAGGAACCGGATTCTATATACAGGCTCTGCTGTATGATATTGAATTTGGAGATGAAGATCAGGAAGATATTTCGTACCGCTCCGTTCTTGAAAAAGAAGCTGAAACAGCAGGAGCTGAGGTTCTTCATAACAGACTGAGAGAGGTGGATCCGGAAAGTGCTGATATGATACATCCCAATAATATAAGAAAGGTTATCAGAGCTCTCGAATATTATCATTATCATAATGAACCTATCTCGAAGCATAACAAAGAAGAACGGGAAAAGGTTTCCGCCTATGACAGTCACTACTATGTTCTCTATATGGATAGAGCTGTGCTGTATGACAGAATAGACAGAAGAGTGGATATTATGCGTTTGAGTGGTTTACTGGACGAGGTTAAAAAGCTTCGCGGGATGGGTTATACCAGAGAGCTTACCTCTATGCAGGCAATAGGATATAAGGAAATCTATGCTGCACTGGAGGAGGCTGAAAAGTCCGGGGATGACGAAGGATCGGAGGCTTATAATCTGTTAATAGA
>DGRT01000090.1:0-2588 GCA_002391105.1 Lachnospiraceae bacterium UBA4381
GGTATGCTGGTGGATAACTCCATCGTCGTTATCGAGAATATCTACAGACTTCGCAAGGAAGGGGAGAGCATAAAGAAGGCATCTGTATATGGTGCAAGTCAGGTTGCCGGTGCCATTACCGCATCAACGCTTACTACAATGTGTGTATTCCTGCCGATCGTGTTTACTGATGGACTTACGAGACAGCTTTTTGTGGATATGGGGCTTACGATAGCATTTACCCTTTCTGCTTCTCTCATAGTGGCACTGACGCTTGTGCCCGCTATGGCTCAGGGACTGCTTAAGAATACCAAGGAAAAGGAAAGCTCAGGAGAAGGGCTCTTCATGAGAGGCTATGACAGGTTCCTGAGAGGAGCCATGAGATTCAAGCCGCTGGTTTTCCTTATGATGCTTCTGCTGCTTGGTGCATCCATAGCTCTTGCACTTTCCCGTGGTACTGAGTTTATGCCACAGATGCAGAGTGACCAGCTTACTATCACACTTTCGGCTCCAAAGGATGAAACCAGAACCTTTGAGGAAATGACAGGCTATGCTGATGAGCTGACAGAAAAGCTGATGGAGATATCGGAGATAGAGACCATAGGCTCCATGATCGGAAATGGTTCTACTCTCGGTGCTCTTTCAGGAGGAAGCGGTGATTCGGTTTCAATGTATATACTTCTGGATGAGGACGCCAAGATTTCCACAGATGAGATAACTGCTAAGATAGAGAAGGCTTCTGAGGGAATTGACTGTGATGTGGATATAAGTGCGGAAATCATGGATATGCAGGCGCTTACCGGCAGTGGCGTGTCGATAATGATAAAGGGGCGTAAGATGGAGACACTGCAGAAGCTTGCAACGGAGGTTGCCGGTGTTCTGGAGACTACAGACGGTATAGTAAATGTAGATGATGGACTTAGCAATACGACCAGGACTCTTAAGATATCGGTTGATAAGAAGAAGGCGGCAGACTACGGAATGACTGTTGCACAGATATACAGTATCGTTGCTTCAAAGCTTGCATCCACCAGCTCGACTACTGCGTTAGAGACTGATATTAAGGACTATGAAGTGTTCGTAATGACTGATGAACAGTCGGATATTACCATAGATGATCTGAAGAAGCTGACCTTTGAATATACTGATAAAACCAAGATGGATGATGCTTCTGATGACGAAGAAGATGATGATGAAGAGGAGGATAAAACCGAAGACATACCTCTTACAAAGGTTGCAACCTTTACTGAGGGTGAAGAGCTTTCGGTAGTAAGAAGGGACAGTCAGAGCAGATATATAAGTGTAAGCGGTGAACTTGCAGAAGGCTACAATATCGGTCTGGTCGGTGGAAATGTTGAAAAAGGACTGGAGAAGGTTGGAGTGCCGGAGGGTTATACTATTACGCTTCAGGGTGAAAATGAAACGATAAATGATGCCATGCGTCAGGTGCTTCTGATGATGCTTCTGGCAGTTATCCTTATATATCTTATAATGGTTGCTCAGTTCCAGAGTCTGAAGTCACCATTTATCATCATGTTCACTATACCGCTTGCATTTACCGGAGGTTTCTTTGCACTGTTCTTTGCCGGTAAGGCAGTTTCGGTTATTGCTATGATCGGATTTGTAATGCTGGCAGGTATTATAGTTAATAACGGTATCGTGCTGGTTGACTATGTAAATCAGCTTAGAAGAGAGGGTATGGCCAAGAAGGATGCTATAGTGGAGTCGGCGAAGACCAGACTTAGACCGGTTCTTATGACAGCTATTACAACTATTATATCAATGTCAACCATGGCTGTCGGTATGGGAAAAGGTGTTGAAATGTCTCAGCCTATGGCAATAGTTGTTGTTGGCGGACTTGTATATGGTACTATACTGACACTTGTTCTGGTGCCATGTCTCTATGATGCATTTAATAAAGAGAAGGATATGACTGAGGAAGAGCTGTAATATAGAAATAAAAAAGAAATAGGCTGGGAATGACCTATTTCTTTTTTGGTTGAATATTTATTATTGGTTGTGTTTATTATGGTAATTTGTCTATAAGCTCGCCCTTTTCCTTCATTTTTGATTTTGACAGAGGGACAAATCTGTATGTTGCCTCCATGTAGTCGGTATATTCCTTGCCGAATCTGTCAGCAAGTAAAGGCTCCTCGTATTTTTTCATCAGGATAGTAAGTATTCCCCAGTAAACAAGTGGAAGGATATACATGAAGGTGTTTCCTGAGAAGAACAGTACGGAGGTACATATAAGGAGTATTCCGCCATACATTGGATTTCTGGTCTTTGCATAGATACCGGTGGTTACCAGCTTGCCCATTACTATATTGGTAAAAAGCTGGGCATCGGATACAGCCTGATTGAACATTAGTATTCCTATAAACAGAAGTATTACTCCGAGTCCTATATATGTATAACGTATCCAGGCAATGGTAGGTATTCCATAGGTAACAGGTCTTATATGTCCCAGTATTACACCGCATATAGTAAGCATTATTACTATCGGGATAAACATTCCGCCATTTCCGAACTTGGGAAGAGGAACAAATCTGGTAAATACCGCGTTCTCTGATACCGAATCCGTTGCGGCAGTATCAGCATCATTTTGG
>DGRT01000090.1:2721-14221 GCA_002391105.1 Lachnospiraceae bacterium UBA4381
TATCAGACTGAGTTGAATCAGCCGTTTCAGAGCTTGGAGAAGAAACATCCTGAGAAATATCTGCAGATTCTGAACTGCCTGATGCGGAAATCTTAGTAGAACTGTCAGTCTTAGGTGCTTCGGAAGAACCGCCAGCCTCAGCCGCAGTCACTTCAGAAGAACTATCAGCCGCAGTCGATTCGAAAGAGCCGCCAGCCTCACTCGCATCGGAAGAACTATCAGCCGCAGTCACTTCAGAAGAGCCGCCGACCTTAGACGTTTCAGATGAACTATCTGAGTCAACCCTTGAATAAAGCTCTTTAAGGGATTTTCTCGGAGCTGCTTCAGGTTCCCCAAGAAATTCTTTTAAAAGGTCTTCCTTTTCGTTTTGTATTCGAATCTGCTCCTTAGTTAGGAAATCATCATCCATGTTAAGAGCTCTGGTTTCGGGCTCCCTGTTTCCTGTATTATCATTACCAAACATTTTAATCACTCCTGATGAAACATTTTGCAATTTATATACTCAGTTTATTCTGACATATCCCTGTACTGGTACACTGTAGAAATCTGTGTACTGGTGTTGGAGTTATCAGTCGGGTCAATTAGAAACTGATGCACTAGTATTATAAGCTTACTTTGTTACAAACTCAAGGGGAGGGCACAAAGTTTTCTTTCACTTGGTATATATTTGTGTTAAAATATATATCGATTTGCAAAACAGGGATGCTCCCAAACGAAGCATCTGTGTTGCTGCGAATATTAATCAATCAGGAGAGACTATGTCTTATTTAGCATTATATAGAAAGTTCAGACCACTTACCTTTGATGAGGTAAAGGGGCAGGATCATATAGTAACAACCCTAAAGAATCAGCTTGCGAACAATCGTACCGGACACGCATATCTTTTCTGTGGAACAAGGGGAACCGGAAAGACAACTATAGCGAAGCTTCTGGCAAGAACGCTTAACTGTGATAATCCCACAGAGAATGGCCCATGTGGTCAGTGCGAGAGCTGTAAGGCTATTCTGAATGGAACGGATATGAATGTGCATGAGATAGATGCTGCTACCAATAACGGTGTCGATAATATCCGTCAGTTAAATGAAAATATCAGAAATGTACCAATGAATGGCAAGCATCTCATTTATATAATTGATGAGGCGCATATGTTATCCGGAGCGGCATTCAATGCTATGCTAAAAACTCTGGAGGAGCCGCCGGAATATGCTGTATTCATGCTTGCAACTACAGATGATTATTCTATTCCGATAACTGTTAAGTCCAGATGTCAGAGATTCGATTTTCACAGAATATCCATAGATACCATAACTGACAGACTGGAGGAGGTAGTCAGGCTGGAGGGAGAGAGTGCAACCAGGGATGCTCTCAGCTATATAGCAAGAGCCGCAGATGGTTCCATGAGAGATGCGCTTTCTATACTTGATGAGTGTATGGCAGCCAGCATAGGACATGAGCTGGACAGAGATTCTGTTCTCGGGACGGTCGGAGCAGTAAAGGTTGATATATATTTTGAACTGCTTGAAGCGATACTTGGAAATGATCCCGAAACCGTGCTGAATATAGTAAATGATGTCGTATGGGATGGTAAGGATCTGACAAAGTTTGCTGATGATTTTACCTGGTTCCTCAGAAATATGCTTTTTATGAAGCTTTCTCCGGGAATCGCATCGGAACTGGATATGACTACAGAAAATGTAAACAGGATGAGGACTGCAGGGAATACGATAGAAACAGGTATTCTATCCAGATACCTTGGAATCATGCAGGAGCTGTGTACATCTATCAGGAATTCGTCACTTCAGAGAATTACATTTGAGATGGCTATGATAAAGCTGATGCATCCGGAGACAGATATAGATGTAGATAGTCTGATGAGACGGATAGATGCTTTGGAGCATGGCGGAGGAAATGGGGCATCAGATGGAAGCCCATCCAGAATAGAGAGCTTTGAGGTAGAAGCACTGGTAGATGCCAGACTGGAGAAGAAACTGCCCAAGCTTCTCAGGGAAATGGCACCTGTAGCTCCGGTGAGTGATAATGTCGGCAGAGAGTCTCAAAAATATGGGATAGATATGAGAAACAGGGCTGCTGTGTATGAGAAGCAGGCAGAGATATCAGACCGGAATCTCAGGGCAAAGTACCCACCGGCAGAATATGAGGATCTCAGAAGAGTAGGTAACATTTTCCAGAAAGAAATATTACCTGTCATTAAGCAGCCGCTTAGAAGTTATATTGAAGAAGATGATATACCACTGGTTCCAAATGAAGATTATAAGGTTGGCGGACCATTAAAACTGGTGATGTCTTTCTATGATGCGGAATTAGAGAGTAACAAACTGCACTATGAATATTATCGCAAGGAGATAAACCGGAAATATCTGGAACAGGTTATAAGTGATTATATAAAAAAACAGGTTGAGATAATGATCGTAGTTAAAAAGGGAAACAAACCCCTGATAGATGAAGACTTATGTGCCATCAATAAGATAGCTGGTACAGTTAATAAATATGATAATGAGGAGGACAGAAATGGCTAAGAGAGGTGGATATCCGGGAGGAATGATGCCCGGTAACATGAATAATCTCATGAAGCAGGCTCAGAAGATGCAGAGACAGATGGAGGAGACTCAGGCTGAGCTGGAGGAAAAGGAGTATGAGGCTTCATCAGGTGGTGGAGTTGTGAAGGTTAAGATTAATGGTCAGAAGGTTATCACAGAGCTTACTATAGCTGAAGAGGTTGTTGATCCTGATGATATTGAGATGCTTCAGGACCTTATAATGGCTGCTGTTAATGAGGCTATTCGTATTCAGGCTGACGATGAGAAGGCACAGCTTGGTAAGATAACCGGCGGCATGGGAGGCGGACTCGGAGGTCTGTTCTAAATGAATATATATGGCGGAGAAGTTAGTAAGCTGATCGAAGAGCTGGGACATCTGCCGGGTATTGGTCCTCGTACAGCTCAGAGACTTGCATTTTACATTATAGGAATGCCTGAGGACAGGGCGATGGCTCTGTCGGATGCAATAGTAAATGCAAAAAAGAATATAAAATACTGCAAGTATTGCTATACCATGACAGACAGTGATGTATGTCCTATCTGTTCCAATCCTAACCGGGATAAGAAGACTATTATGGTAGTTGAATCTCCGAGGGACATGGCTGCATACGAAAGAACCGGCAAATATGAAGGTGTATATCATGTACTTCATGGTGTCATCAATCCGAGTCAGGGAATTGGTCCTCAGGATATCAAGCTGAAGGAGCTTATGATTAGACTCAGGGATGACGTGGACGAACTGATAATTGCAACCAATTCCAGCGTAGAGGGTGAGGCGACAGCCATGTATATATCAAAGATGGTTAAGCCGGCTGGAATAAAGGTTACCCGTATAGCCAGTGGCGTACCGGTAGGTGGCGATCTGGAGGTTACGGATGAAGTAACACTTATGAGAGCGCTGCAGGGTCGTGTAGAGCTTTAGAAATATAATGAATCAAGAGGAGGGGTTATAATCATGAAGAAGATAGGAATACTTACAAGTGGTGGAGATTGTCAGGCGCTTAATCCTACTATGAGAGGCGTTGTAAAGGGACTTGAGAATCTGTTTGGTGATGTAGAGATATATGGTTTTCTGGAAGGCTATAAAGGACTGATATACGGAAACTACAGAAAGATGGAGCCTATGGAATTTTCAGGACTTCTGGCTAAGGGTGGTACAGTTCTTGGTACTTCAAGAGTACCATTTAAGTATCTGGATACTCCTACTGATGATGGAGTAGAGAAGGTTCCTGCCATGATAAAGACCTATAAGAAGCTGGAACTGGATGGACTTTTTGTACTTGGTGGAAATGGTTCACAGAAGACAGCTAACAGGCTTTATCAGGAAGGGTTAAATGTTATCGGTCTTCCTAAGACTATTGATAATGATATCTGGGGAACTGATGTGACTTTCGGCTTCCAGAGTGCTATAGATGTAGCTACACATGCTATAGACTGTATATATACTACAGCCGAGTCTCATAACAGAGTATTCGTTATAGAGACTATGGGCCATAAGGTTGGATGGATCACACTCTATGCCGGAGTTGCAGGTGGCGCAGATGTTATACTTCTTCCTGAGATACCTTATGATATGAAAAAGGTTTATAAGGCTATCGACAAGAGAAAGAAGATGGGTAAGAAGTTTGCTATCATAGTTGTGGCTGAGGGCGCTATTTCCAAGGAGATAAATGATCTTCCTAAGAAAGAGAAGAAGGCAAAGCTTGCTGAGAAAGCATATCCTTCGATAGCCTATGAGATAGCTCATGATATACAGCAGAAATATCCTGCATCTGAGGTCAGAGTGGCAGTTCCGGGACATACTCAGAGAGGTGGCAATCCGGATGCTTATGACAGAGTTCTCTCAAGCCGTTTTGGAGCAAAGGCTGCTGAGCTTTTCAAGGCAAAGGATTTTGGTAAGCTTGTAGTATTCAGGAATAATGAAGTAACAGCTATTCCTATGGAGGAATCCGCAGGAAAGCTTAAGTATGTAGAGCCTGATAATCAGCTTATTCAGGAAGCAAAAACACTAGGAATATCATTTGGAGATTAAGTAACAATTGATTAAAAGAATACTTTTTGAGCTGCTTCTATTTATTATCATATTTATAGGGGCAGCTTTGTCCTTTAATTACATACAGAACAGAAAGCATGGAACCAGAGCGGTAGAAGGCTTCAACCCGACTATGGGAACTGCATATATGTGGTATGACGGTGAGATCATTAACAGTATGCAGGGGTACAAGTCGCCTTTATATACAGGGCTTTACAGGGACAGTATTGTGTCTGTGGGTTCAGATAAGATGGTTTACATAATGCTTCCGGAGGATGTGGATTCCGGTGGTGAACTGACCTATGAGCTTAGAAGCTTTAATGGCGATAATCTGATAGAGGACGGGGATTTCAGATTTGAAGAAACTGAGGGAACCATGACGCGTTACAGTGCGGCTCTCAGAATGGATATGACTGAAGGAACCGAATACAGCTTTATTATCAAGGTGACCAGAAGTAATGAAACTATCAGATACTATACCAGAGTGGTTCGTCTCAGCGATTCCAGACTTGCAGACTTCGTAAGATATGCCAGAGGATTCAGCGACAGTGCCTATGCTGTAAATGCAGCGGCTAACTCTACAGCTTCTGTAACTGATGCAATAACTACCTACAACATATCAGGTGAGGCGGTTGATTCTATGGCAGAAGATGTGGAGGAAGGACAGGATAAGATAATAGCTACAACTACAGATGCCATGGAGGGAGTCAGAGTGCCGGATATTACTACGGTATTTTCCAGTGCAGATGCCTCCAGTGTCATGTATGATGCAGCGGCTGCGGCAAAGGTTTCCTCAAGTGGTAATCCGGGATATGTTACCCTCAAATCTTCTTATGAGGATGTAACCTACAGTGGTATGAAGATAGACCGTCTCAGTACTCCTGAAGCAAAGGTTAAGGAGATTTCAAATGAAGGCGCTGTAATAGAGCTTAAGTACAAGGCTATAGAAGAGGCAGAGGATAGTGTTAATACATTTGCCGTAACGGAATATTTTAAGCTTGAATACAATAACGGAGAGGCAGCTATTGATGTGCAGGATTATCAGAGAAAGGTTATCCAGGACTTCAATGCCGGCGGTTTTGATTCGGGCAATAATAGCATAAACTTAGGGATATCTGCTGATACGAGTCCGGAGTATCTAACGGATGAATCCAGCAGAAAGATGGCATTTGTGTCGGACAACAGTGTATGGCTGGTGGATCTTCAGTCGAAAACCTATACCAGTGTATATGGAACTTCGCTGGACGAGGCAGAGAAGGAACGTGTTCCGCAGGAGGGCTTTGATATAAGACTTCTTTCCATTGATGATGAGGTTATGAACTTTGTAGTTTATGGAAGGATAAATGAGGGAAGCCGTGAAGGAGAAACAGGTATAGCGCTATATGAATATACACTGGCGGATTCACTGCTCAGGGAGCTTCAGTTTATAGAAACCGATAAGAGTGTTGATGCGCTGAGAACCTCAGTTGGAAGGTTCTGCTATTATGACAGAGGTAAGAGACTGTTCTACACGCTTCTGGGAGATAAGCTGCTGAATGTAAATGTATATTCCGGTGAGGTCACTGAGATGATGGACGGAATGTACTATACCAAGATGCTTGTTTCAAAGGATATGAAAAGAATAGCATTTCCTAATAACAGTGATCTGACGAGGGTAACCGGAATAACAATAATGGATTTTGAAAAGGGAACTAATATCGAAAAGACTGTTCCCAATAAGAATCTGGCGCTCATCAGCTTTGTAGGAAATGATGTCATGTATGGAGTGGCAGGCAGCGATTACGTAAGCCGGTCTGTAGATGGAACGCCGGTATTCAAATTCGAAGAACTGCTTATAGTACATACCAATGGTGTTGTAGTAAAGGATTATAAAAGGGATGGAATTCTTATCTCAGGTATAGAATTTGACGATAATGTAATCTATCTTACGAGGCTTAGTCTTTCGGAGGAAACGGGAGAGCTTGTCAAAACCTCGGATGATTATATATCATATAAGCCGCTTTCCAAGTCAGGAAATGTTACAGTAACTACTATCAAGAATGAATTGGGGAATAAAGAAACCCATATCCAGTTTCCGGATACTGTATATGTCGGCCAGTCGAATGAGGAGCTTCTGACCAAGGTTATAGCCGGAAATGAGAAGAACGATATCCATATAGATGATATAATGATAGATCCGGAGGCGGCATATATATATGATTCCTCCGGTCTGGTCGGGATATCCTACAGCGTTGGCAAGGCAGTGCAGCAGGTTTATGAAAATGGCGGCTTTGTAGTTAATGCAGCCGGAAGAATGTTATACAGTGAGAAAACATCTAAACCATATCTGACTGTTGCCGGAACCTTTGAATATAAACCGGTTGAGGATGAGGCAGATACCTTTGCAGCCTGTAATTATATGTGTGTACTTGCCAGCGGTCTGTATGCGGATTATGAACAGGTAAAGGCTGCCGGAAACTGGAGCAAGGCATTTAGTCAGTATAGTGATGAGGTAATGGGAATCAATCTGTCAGGCGTAACGCTGGATACAGCAGTCGGATATCTGAGTGACGGATGCCCCTTTGCTGCAAGAATAGATGATATGTATGTTCTGGTAGTCAGCTACAATTCGGATTTTATAAGATACTATGATCCGATAGCCGGTGAGGAAAAAAGAGTTTCGAGATATGCTTTTGAGTTAAAATGTGAAGCTGCCGGAAATGAGTTCTATACATATGTTAAGTAAAACAAGAAGAGAGCCGCTTTGGCGTGCGGCTCTCTCTTAGTATGAAAAAATGTGGGGGAAGGTATAGAATCCTTCATTTGGAACAATTATAATATAACACCTGATTATGTCTTATATTAGACCATTGTGTGAATATTCTGTGAATTAACATGTATTTTTGTATTTTTTAACTGGATGTAAGTATTGAAGTAGGAATACTCCTGTCAAGCTCCTTGTTTGAAAATACTACATCCATAGCTGTCATAATCGAATTATCTATTTTGTTATCCATAACCATGCCACGCATGATTTCTATAGCCTTCTCATGAGAGAAACCGGCTTTATATGCACGCTCTTCGGTCAGTGCCTGATATATATCGCAGCAGGTCATAAGTCTTTCTTCCATAGACAGACTATCACCGGTGAGACCGAAAGGATAACCTGAGCCATCAAGCTTTTCATGGTGATGCGATGCCCAGATCAGGATATCGTTCATACCCTTGATATTTTTAAGAATCTCATAGGTATAGGTTACATGCTGTTTCATGATCTCATATTCACGGTCATCCAGTTTTCCCGGTTTCTGAAGTATCTCATTTGGAATCAGCAGCTTTCCTACATCGTGAAGCGCACCGGCAAGATAATATTTTGTCAGCTTTTCAGGTGGGAAATGATAATACTCACCCATTTTCTTACAATTAACCGCAACACCGGAGGAATGTTTACAGGTATAATGCGATTTGAAATCAATGATCATAGCCAGAAGAGTGGCAAGGTTGAATACCTCCTGCGGAGAGTATTCATCATTAAAATGCTTTGTGGATTTTCTAAGGAAATTATCTATGTTGGTAACGGATAGATTGTTCATATGCTTCAACTTGAAAAACTTTGTGAAGCTGTCAGATACTTCCTTTGAAAACATAGAGCCTGAGTTGGACTTGACAAAGTATATTATCGCACCATAGGTCTCTTTGTTAGGTGCGGTAAGATCAAAGGCATTATCAAGTGTATCAGCCAGATGAATAATCTGAGCCTTGATAGGAGTTCTGTCATAGGTACGTCCCTGTGGACCTGAACCATCAGCATTTTCATGATGGAGAAGTATGACATCTCTGTTATTGGTTCTGAAAGGCATGTATTTTGTATTATATTCGCCTATGATACATCTGCGTCTGTTGAAATCAAGGACGCTGTATCCTCCGGTACCGTTATACTTTTTATATTCAAGCTCTTCCTGATTAACCTGTGTAAGTGCATTATCGTGAAGAATAGAAAAAGCAGCCAGATCAACAAGTTCATCGGGAGTCAGTCCCATAGCTTTGCCCAGCATGATGGACATTGCTGCTATTCTTTTGCAATGCCCCTTACGTATTCCGATCAGCTCGTGCTCAACAGCATCCAGGCCGATGGATACAGCATATAAAACTTCATTAAGATCTATCTTCAACGGAAATGTCCTCGCTACACACTTTTCTCAACTTTATATAATACAGCAAAAAGGTTTTTACTTCCACCATTTTTTCTTGCTTTTTTATATTTTTATAGTATGATATATATTAGCACTCGTCATAATAAAGTGCTAACAAAAAAAATAATTCGAGGAGGATGTTATGATTACAATACCTATCTATGACACCATCTTACTCCCAGATGTAATATTTTACTTTAAAAGTGAAGTGACAGATGAATGGAATGTTCAGACTCTCAAGGCGGGAGATGAGCTGTGTTTTGTAATGCTTAGAGAGGATATGGATCCTAATAAGGCAGAGCTTAGAGATATATATCCCATTGGAATATATGCCAGGGTTGAAACCATTGATGCAGATGGAAATGTAAAGGTAAGAGCGGTCAGTCGTGTAAATGTACTTGATTTTAAGAGAAACAGGAAAGGCGTTATAAAGGTTGATCTGGAAATCAGACCTGAAATAGAAGACCTTACACCTGAAGAAGAGGACAGCAGATTTGAACAGCTCAGAAGCCGCTTCCTGAACTTTGTCCAGAATTATCAGTGGGGGCTATGGGCAAGAGCGTTTATGCTTCAGTGGAAGAATATCTACGATCTTGTATGCTCTATGAGTGGTTATCTTATGATGGACTGGGAAGAGAAGTACGAGATTATTGAGGTTGACAGCAGAAAAGAGAGATATGACCTGATAGAACATGCTTCCATGGCTTTTATGGAGCTTACGGATGTGGCTGAAACTGCAGAGCAGCAGCAACAGCAGAGAAATGAAAATCTGTATCGTGAGGATGCCATCAAGAAGCAGATAGATATACTTCAGAGAGAACTGGATGAGATGCACCCCGAAAGTATTTCTGATGTCAGAAAATTTGAGAAGAGCATTGCCGAAGCAGGAATGAATGAGGATGCTGAGCGTGAAGCACGCAAGGTTCTTAACCGTATGAAGCAGGAGGGACAGGACAGTCATGAGTATGGAATGCTTTATGATTATCTAGATTTTGTAACTACACTTTCCTGGAAGACAGAGGAGTATGTTCCTATTGATCTTGGAAAGGCAGAAGAGGTTCTGGACAGAGAGCATTATGGACTGAAGAAGGTTAAGGAGCGTATCATACAGCAGCTTGCGGTAATGGCACTCAATAAGAAGCAGTCAGGTTCTATACTTCTGTTTGTTGGTGCTCCCGGTACCGGTAAGACCAGTATAGGACAGAGTATAGCCGAAGCTCTGGGGCGTAAATATGTACGTATTTCCCTTGGCGGTGTAAGAGACGAGGCTGAGATCAGAGGGCATAGAAGAACATATATTGGAGCTATGCCGGGACGTATCATGGAGGGCATGAAGAGGAGCGGAGCTTCCAATCCGGTTATGGTTCTTGATGAAGTTGACAAGCTGGTAAGAGACTACGGCGGAGATCCTTCATCTGCACTACTGGAGGTTTTGGATCCGGAGCAGAACAGTACATTTACGGACCATTACATGAATGTTCCGTACGATCTGTCAAATGTTCTCTTTGTATGTACAGCAAACTCTACGGATACTATACCTGAGCCGCTGCTTAACAGAATGGAGATCATCGAGTTCCCCGGCTATACAGCAACAGAGAAGTTCTATATCGCAAAGAAGCACCTCATACCTAAGGCTATGAAGGCGTCCGGGGTTAAGCGTAAGGACATTACCATAACCGATGCAGCAGTAAGAAAGGTTATCTCTGACTATACGATGGAATCAGGAGTCAGAGGACTAAAGAAGCAGATTGATACACTTATGAGATATGCTGCAGTCAAGCTGGTAAAGGGTGAAAGTGAGAAGCTCTCCGTAAAGCCGGCTAATCTCAGGGAATATATAGGTCATCGTGGAATCAATCACGATATTATAGATAAGAAGTCAGTTCCCGGTGTTGTAACAGGCCTTGCCTGGACTATGGCAGGAGGCGAGATACTGTTTATCGAAACCAAGCTGATACATGGCAGTGGCAAGCTTATTATCACCGGACAGTTGGGTGATGTAATGAAGGAATCGGTTTCGATTGCCATAAGTCTGGTTAAGTCCATGTATCCTGAAGAAACCAAATGCTTTGAAGAGATGGATCTGCATATTCATGTTCCTGAGGGAGCAGTTCCAAAGGACGGACCTTCAGCCGGAATTACCATCGTGACTGCACTGACATCCCTTGTTACCGGAAAGCCGGTAAATCCTGCTATTGCCATGACCGGAGAAGTTTCCCTGAGAGGAAATGTCATGCCGATCGGAGGACTTCCGGAGAAGCTGATGGCAGCAGTGCGAGCCGGAGTGAAGACTGTATTTATTCCGGAGAAGAATGTTGAAGATCTTGAGGATGTTGCCGAAGAGGTAAAGAAGGAGCTTGAGATAGTACCGGTTAAGAAGGTTAAGGATGTTATCAGCAGGGTAATTGTATAATAAGTATGAGAGGCTGCTCACTTAGGTGGGTAGCCTTTTTTTGGGAGAGGCTGCGTTATTCTCCTCAAAGGGACTCATGACTTATAGAGGGATGCTGTTTTGTTCATAGAATAATAAAAAGCAGGCAACGGGAATCGAACCCGCCTATCCAGCTTGGGAAGCTGGTGTTCTACCAATGAACTATGCCTGCATCATGTATAAAATATTGTTTTGAATTGCCGAATATATCCGAGACTGTATCGACATACAACATAATATAATAATAAATTTAAAATTTCAAGGGTGCTTTTGTGACAGGGGTTGTGACAGGGGGACAGGCACCTTG
>DGRT01000090.1:14348-23068 GCA_002391105.1 Lachnospiraceae bacterium UBA4381
ATGTGACAAGGTGCCTGTCCCCTTGTCACCTAAAGATTCAAAATATCATCCATTAAGACAGTGTAAAAAGAGTTTTTAGATGTTATAATAAACATTGATATGTCTTCAAATCGATGTGTTTAGGCAAAACGGACGATATGTTCTGCGAAGCATACAGCGTGATTGGTTCATTTTATGGTTGAAAGGAGGATACAGGATGAGGTTTAAGAATAATAAGAGCAGGTTGGTTTTGGTACTTGTTATGCTAATGCTTGTTGGCATTTTAGCACCTGTCAAGGGGGGAGTATATGCTGCTGATACGATAGAAATCAAGTTCGATTTATCCGATTCTGCATGTTCAGTAAAGTATAATGGAAAGGTATATCATAATGAAGATACAGTTATGGTTCCTGCTGATCAGGAGGTTACATTTTTTGCAGAACCTAATTCGGGATATGAAATATGTTTCTGGAGGGTAGATAGTAGTGTAGAGGAGGTTACAAGTAAGTTTACTTTTAAACCGGAGAATTATGCTGGGGCGGATAAGCTTAGTATTGGTGTTTACGCAGAATTAGTGGATGAAAGTAGGACTGAGTATAAACTGGAAATGGATGATATAACCTTTGAATCACTTTCAAAGGGATATGGCTATATAAATGGAATGAATTTAAATATAAAAAATGCAGCTAGTGTTGATAAAGGTGTGATTTTAAGGTTTTCAAAGGGAAATGCTAAGTTATCCGGCGATAATCCGGATGCTTTTAAAATAAATTATGAATATAATTGCCTTGTTTTATATGCGGGAAATGAAGCTGCATCCTTTATCAAGGTTGTTCCTAAAGATGGTCTTCCTGTTGGCAGCTATAACGCAGTTCTTGAACTTACGGATATTACAGGGAAAGCTACTGCCACAGCAAAGATTTCATTTACAGTTGTATCTAATATTTCGATAACAACAGGTATTTATGATGGCAACGGTACTGTATCGGAAGGTGGAGTTTATGACGAAGGGGAAAATGTTACAGTTAAAGCAACACCTGCTGATGGATATTATTTCTATGCATGGATGAATGTTGATACAGGAGAAGAGCTTAGTACATATGAAACTTACACCTTTAAGGCTGAAAAGCCGATAAATCTTGGAGCATTTTTTAGAGTGATTGAATATGTTTATATTACCGCTGACTGTGATAAAACCATGGGTACAGTTTCCGGTGGCGGAAAGTTTCTGAGTGGAAAGGATTTTACACTGACAGCAACTCCGAAGCAGGGATACAAATTCATGCACTGGGAAACTATAAGCGGAGATGTAGTTGGTTACGAACCAAGTATTAATCTTTTTGCCAATTATGATGAGGATTATATAGCTGTTTTCGATGATGCATCAAAGTCGGTTGTTTCGATTGAAAATGCAGATGTCAGTGGAATACCTGAAAGTACACCTTATAGCGGAGCGGAGCTAAAGCCTCTTCCGGTAGTAACAATGAATGGTCAGACACTTAGTAGTGGAAGTGATTATGAGGTAAAGTATTCCAACAATAAGGAAGTTGGAACAGCTACAGTGATAATTACCGGTCGTGGTAATTACAGCGGAGAGATAAGAATAAACTTTAGTATTACAGAAAGCAGCAATACAGCGATTGATAATAACGCTATAAAGGACAATAGTCAGAAGGACAGCGGTTCTGCTGACAGAAGATATTCAAATGAATGGGTAAATGGTCTATGGTATAATGGCGATGGAACCCAGACCTACGAGGGAAGACTGGAATGGAAATCTAATGAAACAGGCTGGTGGATAGAGGACACCTCCGGCTGGTATCCGGTTTCCCAGTGGCAGAAGATTGATGGCAAGTGGTACTATTTTACTGCAAGTGGTTACATGGACTACTCTGAGTATAGAGACGGCTGCTGGCTGAATGCGGATGGAAGTATGGATGAGGCATATACAGGCGGAACCTGGAAGAGTGATGCAACCGGCTGGTGGTATGAGGATAATGGCTGGTATCCGGTATCGCAGTATCTATGGATAGATGGAACCAATTACTACTTTGGAGCGGATGGTTACTGGCAGTAGGTGACAAGGTGCCTGTCCCCCTGTCACAGTTGGTGACAAGGTGCCTGTCCCCCTGTCACGGTTTATTGAATGTGCTGGATTTGATTATAAGGCAAATCCGGCACATTTTTAATGTTATAGCTAAAAATATGGTGACAAGGTGCCTGTCCCCTTGTCACATTTTAGCCTGCTGGTTCATTGTTTATAAAATAATCCGAGTTAAATTATAATCAAAGTAAGAAATCAAATATAGCAGAACCAAACAGAACAAAAACAGAACACAAGATATTTTATTTTACGTCTTATAATTGTCTCTGTGGTATATTTATGAAAGGGATTATTTTATGGATTATTTGAGATTGCTTAGAGAGATGCTCGGTAAAGAGGATGCAGAGTTCAGAGAAGGTCAGTTGGAAGCTATTGAAAGAGTGCTTGCCGGAAAGAGAACTCTTGTAGTTGAGAGAACAGGGTGGGGTAAGAGTATAGTTTATTTTCTTGCCACCAGGCTTCTACGTGATATGGGAAAGGGTATGACACTTATAGTAAGTCCGCTGATTTCCCTGATGAATGATCAGATACAGCATGCTGAACAGATGGGGATAAAGGTAAGAACCATTAGCTCATATAATGAGGATATGCATGATGAAATATATGATCAGATAAGTAGAGAAAATGAAGTCGATGCCCTTCTTATTTCACCGGAAAGACTTGCTAATCCCAGATTCAGGGAGCTTCTTCTTAATCTTACAGACAGTATAGGTTTCTTTGTTGTCGATGAGGCGCATTGCATATCTGACTGGGGGCATGATTTCAGACCGGATTACAGAAGAATAGTAGAGATAATCAACAATCTTCCATCCGATATTCCTATTCTTGCTACTACCGCTACAGCTAATAACAGAGTTGTAGAGGATGTGCAGGAGCAGATAGCCGGACTGGAGGTTATAAGGGGAACACTGCTTCGTGAATCTCTTGCACTTCAGACTATAAAAATGAATACATTTGCTGAAAAGCTTGCATGGATTGGAAAGAATATTGACAAGTTTGGCGGTTCTGGAATTATATACTGTAATACTGTGGCACATGCTGAGCTTGTGGATAGATATCTTAGATCTATCGGTAAGCGTACAGCAGTATATACAGGAAAGCTAAATGCAGAGGAAAGAGATGAAGTAATCGAGGGCTTTAAGGGAACTGAGGATACTCCTGCCTGCACCGATACCATTGTTGCTACAACTGCGCTTGGGATGGGATTTGATATGCCGGATCTTAAGTACGTGATTCATTTTGAGAAGCCTGGAAATGTAATATCGTATTATCAGCAGATAGGCAGAGCAGGAAGAGAGATAGATACAGCGTATGCAGTACTTCTTTATAATGAGAAGGATGACGAGGTAAACAGATTTTTTATAGATAGGGCTTTTCCTGAAGATAATCTGATGGATGAAATCATTCAGGCGACTGTAACAAATCAGGATACCGGTATGTCCATGATGGAATATGAGTACTACGTAAATGCCAAACAGAGTGATATAAAAGGTGCTCTTAAGTTTCTGGAGGTAGAGGGAGATTTATATAAAGAGGGAAATAAGTATTACAAGACACCAAGACCTTGGAAGGTCGATCATGAGAGAGCAGAAAGAATAACGGCAAGAAGGTATATGGAGCTTGATCAGCTAAATGAATTCGTGCAGACGGACAGATGCTACATGGAGTACATAGCTAAGCTTCTTGATGATGAAAGTGCCTGCAAGTGTGGAAAGTGCAGTAATTGTATTGGCAGAGACATACTGGACTTTGAAGAAGTTACAATGGAGGAAGCTGAGGCGGCTGAGGAATTTATTCATAGAGATACAGATGTGATTCTTCCTCGCAGGAAATGGCCCAATGTTTCGGAGGTCAAGCAGCTTCTGTCTATATCTAATAGCAATATTCCTGCTGAATATCAGCTTGGTGAAGGCGTGTGCCTGAGCAGATATGGAAATGAGGGCTATGGTGCTAAGGTTCAGAGAGGAAAATACAGAGATGGAAGCTTTTCAGATGAATTGGTAGAAGCATCAGTCGATTTGCTACGCCGGTTTATTCAGGATAATTCTATAACATGGATAGCATACATCCCTTCTTTGAATCATCCGGAGCTTGTCAGGTCCTTTGCAGAGAGACTTTCTTCTAAGCTTGGAATACCATGTAAGAATGCTCTTGTGAAGACAGAACCGGGAAGACAGCAGAAGGAATATAATAATAGCTTTTTCCAGTTCTTAAATGCTTATAATACATTTGACGTAAATGAAAATGAGATTTATGATGGAAATGTTCTTCTTGTTGATGATATGGTGGATTCAAGATGGACACTTACAGTATGTGGTTATAAGCTTATGAAGAAGGGCAGTGGAAGGGTATATCCGTTTGCACTTGCCAATACTTCAGGAAACAGGAGCGAATAGCATGCAGCTTTCAGATAATGAAATCAGTATATTATTGCTTTGTACAGATGTTGGTCTCGGAAAGGGGGGAGCGGCTCCTCTTACACAGGCCGAGTGGACCGGGGTGTATAATGCCCTGATTAGTTCAGGACTTGAACCTCAGGATATTCTTCATGATAGTTCTGGTAATAATCTGAGAACACTTGGGTATGATGATGAATTTATACTCAGAGTTAAGATGCTTATGGATAGAAGCATGCAGATGTCACTAGGATTGGAGACACTGTCTAAGGACGGTATCAATTTAATAACCATAATGGATGCCCGATACCCCTTGCTTTTTAGAAAAAAACTAAAGGATAAGACGCCACCGGTACTATACTATATTGGTGATATTAGTCATGCAAATAAGATTGGTATAGGAATAGTAGGTTCCAGAAATGTAAGTGATGAAGGTGCTGATTTTGCAAGGAGGCTTGCAAAGCAGGCGGCTAAGGAAAAACTGGTCGTTTATTCTGGAGGGGCAAGAGGAGTTGATAGTATTTCTGAATATGCTACGCTCAGTTCAGGTGGGATAGCTGTCGAGTATGTGGCTGATTCCATGTATAAGAAGATGAAGAGTTCTGATGCTACCAGAGCGATTATGGATAACAGATTACTTATGATCAGTGATATGAATCCCAGAGTTGGGTTTATTGCCTGGAGAGCAATGAATCGGAATAAGTATATATATATATCATCTTATGGTACATTTGTGGTCGATTCTGATTATAAAAAAGGCGGAACCTGGACCGGGGCGAAGGAAGCTTTATCCAAGGAATATTCTAAGGTATTTGTCAGAGTAAATGATAACAGTCAAGGTAATTCAGAACTGATCAGGCTTGGTGGAATAGCTTATCCGGAGGTAAGAGATGGTCTCAAGGATGAGATAATGAAAGCCGGAACTGTGAATGACTCAGGTAGTTCAAATGGCTCAGCAGGTTTGGGCAGTTCGAGTAATTCCGATGGCTCAGCAGGCACGGGCAGTTCAAGTAATTCTGATGGCTCAGCAGGCACGGACAGTTCGAGTAATTCTGATGGCTCAGTAGGTACGGACAGATCTAATAATATAAATTATTCAGATGGTTTGGGTAAAACAAACGGCTCAGGTATTGTTCAAAATACGCAGATGTCGATATTTGATTATAAAGATTAGATAGTAATGTGGCAAAGAGGCTGGGCTTCTTTGTCACATTTTTCTGTTGTCTTAATATAAGGTTTTTGATAAAATAAGGGACGATTGCGCCAATTATCTAAGGTTTGCAGCTAATCTGAGGTAGTATATTGCGAAAGCGGATTATAAAACCGGAATAGTAAAAGCAGAACTAATAATGGCAGAACTAACATCTTATAAAGGGAAAACGGATATACCTTAACAGGATAAAGGCATCAAACATAGCTTGGTGCCGGCATCATATTATCAATTTGTGACGACAGCCATACAAATAGTGTGGCTTATATTTATGGAGGATAAATAGTAAGGAGTAAGTCATGGATAAGACAGTAGAAATCAGATGGCATGGCCGTGGTGGCCAGGGTGCCAAAACTGCAGCACTACTTTTAGCAGATGTTGCATTTAACACCGGAATGTATGTTCAGGGATTTCCTGAATATGGTCCGGAAAGAATGGGAGCTCCTATTACGGCTTATAACCGTATTAGCGAGAAGGAGATCAGGAATCATTCATTTATTTATAATCCTGATTATGTAGTAGTTGTTGATGAGACTCTTATTCACAGCGTAGATGTAACGGCAGGTCTTAATAAGGATGGAGCTATAGTTATAAACACAGCCAGACCAAAGGAAGAAATCATTCCTATGCTGGGTGGCTATGAAGGCGATGTATATACTGTAGATGCCCGTACTATTTCTATGGAAACACTTGGAAAGTATTTCCCTAATTCACCTATGCTTGCTGCTATAGTAAAGGTTTCAGGCATTATGTCCAAGCAGGATTTTCTGGAGCAGATGAGAGGCTCATATCAGCATAAGTTTGCTAAGAAGCCTGAGGTTATAGATGGAAATATGAAGGCTCTGGAAAGAGCATTTGAGGAGGTACGGTAATGGCAAATAAGGTTAGAACAGATATTACAAAGCTTACTGAAACAGCTCCTTATCAGGATATTACTCCGGGTAATGTGATATATGGCGGTGGTGGTGCTGCCAGCTTTAATACAGGAGAGTGGAGAACTAAGACTCCGGTTATTGACTGGGATAAATGTGTACAGTGTCTTCTCTGTGCACCTATGTGTCCTGATTCCTCTATTCCTGTAGTTGATGGAAAGAGACAGGATTTTGATCTTGATCATTGTAAGGGCTGCGGTATATGTGTAGGCTGCTGCTCCTTCGGTGCTATAACAATGAAGGAGGGGCTGTAAGATGGGTAACGATAAGAAGAATATGAATAATCCTGAGGCTACTGCAAAGTCAGCTATTCAGGCGGTAAATATGAATCAGACCTCTAAGGTTGAAAGTCCTTATGAGACAGAATACCAGGAGGCTAAGAAACAGCAGGCTGCAAGTGGTGTAAAGGGAACAGCCATAAAGAAGAGAGACAGAATGTCAGGAAATGAAGCGGTTGCACTTGCTATAAAGCAGGTAAATCCGGATGTAATGCCTGCATTTCCAATCACACCTTCTACAGAGCTTCCGCAGATGGTTTCTACATATATTTCAAATGGTGAGATAGATACAGAGTTTATCCCTGTAGAATCAGAGCATAGCTCCATGAGTGCTGCCATCGGTGCATCTGCTGCCGGAGCAAGAGCACTTACAGCTACTTCATCTGCAGGTCTTGCTTTCATGTGGGAGGAGCTTTACATAGCTGCATCAGACAGACTTCCACTGGTTCTCTGTCTTGTTAACAGAACACTTACCGGTCCTCTTAATATCAACTGTGACCATTCAGACAGTATGGGAGCAAGAGACAGCGGATGGCTTCAGGTATATGCAGAGACTAATGAAGAAGCCTATGATAACTTCATCATGGCTTACCGTGTAACAGAGCATCCGGATGTAATGCTTCCTATGATGGTCTGCTATGATGGATTTATAACAAGCCATGCGGTTATGAATATAGAAACTATAGATACGGATTCAGTAAGGAGATTTGTAGGAGAGTATAATCCTGAGAATTTCCTTCTCAATAAGGATATGCCTATGGCTGCAGGTCCTTACGCTAACTCTCCGTTCTATATGGAGACTAAGTTTAATCAGCGTGCAGGAATGAAGAATGCCAAGAAGGTAATCATGGATGTCTGCGCTGAGTACGAACAGCTTACAGGACGTAAGTACGGACTTATCGAAGAGTATCGTATGGAAGATGCCAAGTATGCTATCGTTATCATGGGCTCTGCTGCAGGTCAGACCAAGGACGCAGTAGATAAGCTTCGTGAATATGGTATCCATGTTGGTATGATCAAGGTTCGTGTTTTCAGACCATTCCCGGGAGAGGAGCTGGTTGAGGCACTTAAGAACTGTCAGTCGGTTGCTATACTTGACAGAGCAGAAAGCTTCTCAGGTATGGGAGGTCCTCTTGGATCTGAGCTTAAGGCTGCTATGTATGATGCCGGTCTCAACATTCCAACAGTTAATTATTTCTATGGACTTGGCGGACGTGATTACACAGTTATCGAAGCAAGAGATATCTTCAGAGATATTCGAGAGATAGTACGTCGTGGCAAGGAGCCGGTACAGTTTAAGTATATCGGTCTTCGTGACAGAGATGCTGATAATTCAAATGAATTCAGGGATTTCGGTGGTGACGATAAGATGGATATTCGTATGTCTGGCGATGGCAAAAAGCTTTCCGAAGTATAAATGAATGAAGTTGAGTGGAATAAATGCTTTCTGAAGTATAAAAGGAGATGCAAAAATGGCATATAATTTAAAAGAAGTTATGAGCAAGCCTGACAGACTTACTCCGGGACATAGACTCTGTGCTGGTTGTGGAGCTGCCATCACAGTTAGAACTGTACTTAGAGCTCTTAAGGAAGAGGACAAAGCTGTTATAGGAAATGCAACCGGCTGTCTGGAGGTTTCCAGTTATCTGTATCCATATACAGCTTATAAGGATAGTTATATTCACAATGCATTTGCCTGTGCAGGCGCTACACTTTCAGGTGTTGAGACAGCTTATAATGCATTAAAGAAGCGTGGTAAGATAGATGAGGATACAGTCTATAAGTTTATAACCTTTGGTGGTGACGGCGGTACCTATGATA
>DGRT01000137.1 GCA_002391105.1 Lachnospiraceae bacterium UBA4381
CTACAACGGAAATGGAGCTACCGGCGCAGTTGGCGGGGCTTCAATGGGTAATTCATGGCATATATATGGCGGAAATAAAGAATATGAAGGTGCTACATACAACAATGTAGCTACAACTCTTTCCTTGAATAATTATTATCGTGTGGGCTATATATTTGCAGGCTGGGCTACAACTCCCGGAGGATCCGTTGTGTTTGGCGACGGAGCTGAAGTATCGTCTGTTGAAAATGCTTTTAAATCCATAATAGAATCCGGTGACGGAAAGACCATTACTCTTTATGCCGTATGGACTTCAGCAAATACAACTCTTCACATTGATGCCAATGGCGGAACCTATAACGGAAGTCCTACCTACGATTCAACTAAAGGTTATGTTGATAACAGGGCGGGATCCTCTGTCATTAATAATAACGGAACCCTCGTTAACGGTTCTCTTCTTTCCGGTCCTCAGGGATATCTCGTAACTTATGAAGCAAACGGTGGAACAAGTACTGAATCCTCCGCTTATACCGGAACAGTTTTTGACGGCTGGGAGAAGGATTTTTCTTCGACATCAAGTTTTAAGGATAACAACAATGGAACGTGGACTTTTGGACACACAAATCTTGGACATATAGATACTATTAAGGCTGTTTGGAGAACCGGTTCGGTCGTTCTTCCTGACTGTACAAAGAATAATGCGGTATTTACCGGTTGGTATAATGGGTCTGAATATGTTGGAAAAGCAGGAGATCTTTATGCTCCTTCAGACAATGTTACCCTTACAGCACATTGGTCAACAATGAGCCTTAATGTAACTGAAAACTATATTCAGAACCTTACGGGAACCACGCCTTATAATGGATATCTCGGCGCAGCAAATCTTACAACTGTGTGGGATGTTTCAAGTCTTTCAACAGGAACTTACAATTACAGGTATTTGCTCTCTACAAACGGTTCAAGTTATAGTGTAGTCGGTACGAATAATTCAAATATCATAACCAATCAGTCCGGAACAAACACTTTTAATACATCTACCGCTACACAAACAAAGACTATAACCTATGGTGGTATATATACGATCACTGCTTCGGGTGCTCAGGGTGGAAACTTTGGTTCTAATACAGGTGGTAGAGGCGCCACTGTGTCTGCAAATTTCATGCTCAACCCCGGCGATGTAATTTCGTTCCGTGTTGGTGGTCAGGGGCGTGCAGGCGGAAATTCTACAGGTGGTGCAACTACTGACAGCACTAAAGGAGCAAACGGCGGTGATGCAACCTATGTATACCTTACAAGAAACGGTGTACAGAGCCTTATCATGGTTGCAGGTGGCGGCGGAGGTGCATCTGTAGGGGCTACAGGCGGAAATGCCGGAGGGTATGTATCTGGCTCTGCTGGTGCAGGAGCAAATGGTGTTGCTGGTGGTGGCGGCGGAATACAGGATGGAACCTGGGGTAATAACGGTGTATTCACTGAGGTGACAAAAGTACAGACAGTTACCGTTGTAAGAGCAACAAGAGATTGGGGAAACTATAACGGCGGACATCCGTATTACTACTCATACTATTCATTCATTCCTAATTTCACATTTACCTGTCCTGCAAATGGCAGAACCTACTACAAGGGTACAACATATTATCGTGAATCTCGTGCGAGATTTGCTTACGATGAGATGTATGTTTACGAATGTAATAGCGGCTACGGCAGAGGAACTATGTTGTATGGTTCCAGCAATTACAGTACCAATGAATATAATGAAACAAACACTTCCGGTGATATTGAGGCATATATAGGAAAAAACTCTGTTATAAGCGGAAATGCTAACGGTAATCTGAGCTTTAATTTTAATGTTACCACTACATCGGTTTCAACTTCCTATGGTGGTGGTTCATGGATATGTCCGGATTCAGTATGTGCCCATACTACAGCTACTTACTCAACGGGTAATAGTGGCAAGACCGGTAATGGAACAGCATCAATCACTACTCCCGGTACTATCTATAATACTGTTCCTCCTGCAGAGGTTCTTGTAAATGCGCAGGATACCGCTGCTCCTGACAATTTAACGGATGGAGACCTTACAGCTCTTACGAGAACTGAAAATGTGGAAAATAATACCCTTGCTCTTACCTGGAATATTACTGAAGATAATGGAACTCAGTATTGGTTTAAGGCAGGTGCTTACGCTGTAGGACTGAATGGAGTAAGCAGTTCTCCGTCGGTGATGACTGAAGCGAATACAGTCACATTAACAACAGGCGTGACGGAATACAGATATTTGATCAATAGTAATCCTACGGCAGCTTACAGTTCATCCTGGACAAGTGTGAAAACACGCTGGTCTACTAATTCACCCGCCACAAACGATTATTCCGGACGGACAAAAGATTCGAAATACACAGTTTGGTATAACACATATGGACACGAAAGTGATTCATCAGTGACCATATCAAATATTCCTCTTTTGACCGGTGGTGAGAGATATATTCATATCGTGGCTATAGATCGTGCTGGAAATGTAAGCGCTGTAAGTAATTTCCAGATTGAGACTGTCGTTCCTGATCCTGTATTTGGTTCACCTCACCCCGTCAGGACGAATCAGCTTACAGTAACAGATGAGCCCGGAGATAATGTCTATTTCAATGATGGAATTTATTATATAAAGAATGACGGCTCGCCTTTTACTGTCAATTATTCAGCCTATATAGACGGTGCTGCAAGAGAAAACTATCAGGTTGAAGACGCTTATCTTAACTCCGAGACCGGAAGACATTTTATTGCTGTACCCCTGACAGCTCTTCTTGAGAGTGTGGATACAAATTATTCTTCACTTACAACTCTTGGAAGCCCTTCTGTTATAACCAGGGATGCTAATAATGTTGTAAGAACGGAATATGGCAGAGTGCTCTCTTTTAACGCTCTTACAACATTGACTGAAAAAGGGGTTGAAAATGAGATATTTGTATATCCCCAGGCTTCAGCCTACAGAGAAAAGGAATGGGCACTGTACTTCGAAAAGGATCAGGCAGAGAGGCTCGTTAATTCAAACGATGCACTCGACAGGGCAAACGGCATAACTCTCAAGGGCGATATAACGTCACCCGCAATAGTCGGATGGACCCCTGATGAAAATGGAGATATTGTTGTAAATATCAATGATAATCTCATTAATAGTGTTACGTTCACTTTTACAGATACGGGCTCAGGTATCGCAAAAATAACAGTCCATATAATAGGTTCAGATGACATAGTTACCAATTACACAACTTATACAACCTCAGCCAGCGTTACACTTCCTGTGCCGGATGACGGTGTTCACGTTTTTGAGATAGTTGTTACCGATAATGTAGGAAATGAAAATGTATATATTTCCGAAGGAAGCTATAAGAACAATGTATGTGCTCCTGACCCTTCATGGGGCTCACCTGCTCCTTACAGAATAACGGTAGTAAAAGATACGACCGGTCCCAGGATTTGGGCTAACAATGTAGACAGAAGTGGTCCTTCTCAGGCAAATGTCGATGACCTTAATAATAACAGGATTGTAGATGAAGGTGAGGTTTATGTAGATAATAATGGAAATGGCCATCTTGATCCCGGTGAAGAATCGGCTAATCTGTACGAAATGGTAAAGGGCCCTACCCCTGAGGAAAATCCTTTAATAGATGAGATTCCTGCAAACAAAGAATATGATCACATGATAGCTCAGCCTGGCGGAACACCCACAAATGGTGAACTTGATACTACATATTGTGATGAAGTAAATCTTGTAGCAATAGCTCCTGACGGAACCAGAAAATATGAATGGACATACGGATGGGTCGGTGGAGTTGATAAATATGTAACTCTTGATCTTTGGGCGAGAGATAGTGAATCAGGATTAAAAGATCTTGAAATATATGCGGCCCAGTCTGACTTCTCGTATAGTGCATCGGATATTCTTACTGAAGTACCCAAAGACGGAGCATCAGTAAGGCTTGTGGATGGAGTACCTGTTCTGCCTGCAGCTGTTGAGACGTTTGTAAGCTCCGATTACTGCCAGAACAAGGTATTATATGTAGCCCGTGAAGGAATCACTTATTACGTGATCAGAGCAGTTGACGAATTTGATAATGAAACTTACGTAAATCTTACCGTAAAGCTTGACCGTACTGCTCCTTTAGTTGAAGATTCTCTTACCGGACTCAAAACCACACTTACTGAAAGAGCGCTTGCCGTTACTGAAAGCCTTGAGGCACTCGATAAAGGTGATTTCGAGGATATGACAGGAGTTACTCCCGAAGAGCATGAAACCCTTGAGGATACATTTGAAGCAGCTCATATTAATTACTGGGTTTATATAAGCGCAAGTGATATTGTTGATGGCATAAATACCTCGGGCATCAATAGGTTCTATCTCAAAGTTACCAATAGGGATAACGGCCTCACCAAGATATTCGACACAAGTAACAGCTATTATGGAAGTGGATCATTCCACAACGGAGATATGACAGCAGGTCTCAGAATAAATCTTCTCAGTGATTCTGACCGCGCTCTGTTTTCCGGAGATTTCGATCTGAACGTAGTTGTTATGGATAATGCTTATAATAGAACTTCGGCCGTTAGTAGCTTGAGAGCATTTACGTTGAAGGCATATCTGAACTCTAAGTTTTTCCCGTCACATGACGAGACGTCAACTTATTTCAGGGGTGAAGATGTAAAACTTATAATCAAAACATCAGGTTTTGCCGATGCTATAAGAATCGAATTGCCCAGAGAACTTTATCTTGACCCTGAAACCGGTGAGATAAGTGAGACATATATAAGGGCTTTCTACTCCGGAAATGGAATACATGTGCTTGACTCAAATGGAAACGTTGTTCAGCTTGAACCGAATGAGAGAAACATCGTCAACATTACCGGAGATATCGTTCAGATAGATATCGATTATAGTTCTATAACGGATGCCGAAAAGCGTGAAGTGGGCGAGTATGAATGTGAAATAGAGCTTCTTATGCCGTACTTTGTGACAGTGCCGGATCCTTCGGATTACGAAATAAAGGTAACGGCTTATAAAAATGCTTCAGGGCTTACGGATAATGATGTTATCGATATCAATCCTGATGGAAATCCTAACAGTGATGTTGTTAAACTTGAAAGGATACTGCCTTTTACCCTGAACGGTTCTATTCTGGAAGATTATAGGTCGATAGAAGTCAGCATGAATTAATAATAGGAAGACCGGGTTTATACCCGGTCTTTCTTTATGTAGGAAACTTTTACATATTCCATATAAATGTTATAATTGCTATACATGAATGAAAATAACATATTAATTATCAGAAAACAAAAGGAGAAATTCCTTAGATTTATAAGAAAGGATAAGAATATGAAAACAAATATATTCAAGGCTATCGTATCTTTGTGTATAGCCGGATTCATTTCACTGGCGGTTGGCATAACTTCCCAGGCCGCACCCGTAACCATGGCAGACGGCAATCTGTTCGACGCACAGTATTATGCTACGGCATATCCTGATGTGGTCGCAGTGTTCGGAACCGACGCCAACATGCTCTACTTGCACTATGTTCTTGCCGGTAAGGCAGAAGGCAGGCTCCCCTACGCTGCCGGAACAGCAACTACTGCTCAGACGGCTCCCGGGATGATCACACTCCCTGACGGAACACTGTTTGATCCTGCTTTTTATGCCACAAAGTATCCCGATGTGGCTGCTGTCTTCGGAGCAGATCCTAACATGCTTGCAACCCACTATATGCTTTGCGGAAAAGCAGAGGGAAGGCTTCCCTATGGTGGAACAACTCCCGTAGCACAGACACCCGTACCGACCACATCAGTACCGGGAACATATAATGGAATGGTGATCACGGATGCAAACTGGTATACAGTTCCTCTGGATACATTGATCGATATGGGTAATTACCTGTATTTTATATATGATACAAGAGTACATCCGGACTTTACTGGGCCTGAATACATTTTCTTATCGGAAGCTGAAGGTGTTCTTCTGACTCGTTATCCCCAGCTTAACACCCCGATACGGTATGGAAGTGGATATGTAGCAAATAATGCGGTGCTTGCTTGGCCGAACTTAGATGTATATCGTTACTCACCAAGTACAGATAGGAATTTGAAATTCTGTCTGTATTATGGATCTGATCATTCAAATATTCCCGGAATTACCTTCCCGGATTTTGTACAGTTCCATCATTAACGGAATATTTATCATTAAAAGCCTCGGAGATCCGGGGCTTTTTTTTATTGGTTTTATTTACCTGCAAAACATATTTATATAGAAGTGTGTTTACAAACAAGAAAGGATAATATTATGAAAATCAATAATAAAATCTTAGTTTTTGTGCTAATAATCCTTATTTTAGTAGGGACTTTTACAGGAATTTTGTCATCGGACAAGAACTTTGGGGTTCAGGGAAAGTCTGAAGTTCCCCTTTTGGAAAAACATGGTTATAACGAGCCTTATGGTGGCAACTTTTTTATCGCCTCAGAAACACATGAATCAAATGCAATAGACCCTGAAATTTATAATGAGCCGATCAAGTTATATAAATGTGCTCAGATTCTATACGTTACCGAGGAGACCGTATATAACCGTGAAATTGGTGAATATACTCAAGATACCTATACGAGATATTACGATTCAATGATTAACCTGGATGAAATGACGGAAAGTTCCATTGACTGTACTGAGGGAGCAAATGATGGATTTAACAAGAATCTCGTCAAAGAGTCTACTTTTGATGAACTATTCGGTTTTTCATACAATGAAGCAGGAAATGCATCAGATTTAATCAACCTGCTTTATACGAATCTCGGGTTTGATATAGATACTTCTGATGCTTATGTGGAAGATGAATTAAGCGTCTTAAATAGACACGATACATATATTTGTAACGGAACATGTAGTGCTGTTGAAAATATTGTAATAAGCGAAGGAAAAGAACCTATATATAAGCAGTGTGATTTTAAAATGTTTTGGCTCCCGGATGGGACTCCTTATCCCTCATCTGTAAGTTACATTGTTTGTTTTCAGATAAATGATTATGAATTTAAAACCTATTGGGGTTCCATAGAGATAAAAGTCAACAATGATAGTGGAATCAACGAACTCTCTTATGCTTTCGAGACTGATGAAGATGCCGAAGAATTGTCCGATATGAATGAATCCGAATGCTGCGGTGGAACATGCAGTGGGGGATGCACAGGCTGCGAAAACGGCTGTGATGGATGTGAGAGTTGTCTCGAATTTGGGTGTGGCTCTGCCTGCGGAAACTCAGATACAGATTCTTGCTGTGGTTCCTGTGAGGATACTAAAGAAGATACGTGCGGATGTGGATGTTCGGGAGAATCCTGCAACTCTTGTAGCTCTTGTTCTGCTTCGGATACGGATCTGATTACAGATTTGATATATCTTAGCCCCGAAGACTCGGAAACTTTTGAGGCTTATAAAGAAACCGTCTCAGCTCTCCCTAAAAATGAATGGATTTACGAAGATCATTATTGGTATTACCTCGTAAACACCGAAGAAGAATTTAATGATATGATTTGGTCGCCAAAAGCCGTTGTTTCAGTTGGCGATAATTAAAAAATCCTTGTTCCATGACAATTGAATATCGTCCATTTATGCCGGATGGTGTTTCAGGCCGATATGTGGTGGATACTTCACCCTTTATTCGGTGGATATCTCATTAAATGCCCGGCATTTTTCTGATCCTTTTGTGCATAACCACAGCTTTGTGAAATTCAGGGCAAGCATCTTAAAGCCGAAGCGTATCTTTATCTTCAGCTTACCTCTCACAGGCATATCGTCTACGTGATATTTCCGGCGGAGTATCGAGGGGATCGTTTCTATACCATTTCGGATCCTTGCCTTGATGGCGTCTGCTTTACTGTCACGTGGCGACGCCTTCTCGATAGCTCTGTCTCTTGATATCAGCGGTACATTTACGACCGCTGTACGGGCTTTAAGTTTGGCAAGGCATTCCGTGCGGTGTTGACAGTTCTCACAGCATGATCTGGGAAAAGATGCCCTGACAGAATTGGTCTGCCTGATATAGGCGCTGCTCTTTGGCTCATATCCTTCGGGGCACGAGGTGACTTGTGTTCCGGCATCGTTAAGTCTGAACTGTGCGAGTATCTCCCTTGGGGACCTTCCTAGAGCGTTCGTTGTGAGTATGGCTATGTTCTTTTCAGCAGCTATCGCGGCCAGTTCTTCGTCGGAGTATCCTCCGTCTGTGATGAATACGGCCACATCTTCCGCAGGTTCAGCTTTTTCAATAGATTTCCGAAGGAATTCTTTATCACTGTGAGTGTTGACATCGAACTGATAGTCAGTCGAAATAGAACCATTTTCATCAACAGCTTCGGTAATGTTGGCAACATACCCTCTGTGCTCTTTTCCGGCTTTTGATCTGTAAGTCGCATCAGGGTCAGCAGGATTCTGAAGTATGGATGAATTCATATCATCGCTCTTATCCTTTGGTATGCTCCTGCCAGAATCATCTTTTTTGGTCTGCTCGTTTATAGCTCTTTCAAGAAGCTGGTAATCCCCGGTGTCTGAATATTCATCCTCACATCTGGGGAGCAGGTTCACTGCATCGTCGATGACCTTCTGCAGCTTTTCTGCCTGCGGGGTTTCACTGTCATGGTAGATAAATCTGTTCCGGTCATTCGGATCAGCATAGTGTTCCATGCCTTCAGTAAGATCTGTACGACCGTCACGGTGCAGCTCCCTGACGAGGTTTGCAAGACATGTATAGAGCAGTTCAAGGCGCCCCATCTTTCGTATGTTGGATTCTATCATCATGCTGTCCATACGTTTTATGTCAGGAGAGATATCCATGAACTCTCTCATCCCCTCGGACAGATCAACAAAGCATTCGTGAAGGAGATCCTTACCCGTGGTCAGCTCATATGCAGCAAGCCTTGAGCGGAAGCGGCTCATGGTTCTCTTGCTTATCGGCTGTTCTTCGAAACTGGTAGTATGGAGTGCATACTGATATCTGAAATCAAAGATACAGGATGCTTCGATCTCATCATCTGTCAGACCGTTAAGATCCTTGAGGATCAGTGCACCTACAAGAACATTGATGGGAGCATTTGGTCTGGAATTAGTCTTTTCACTGTAGAGCGGCGCAAAGATATGTTCATTGATCCGTGCAAATACATGATCAGAAAATACTTTGGCCCAGGATTTTTCCAGAAACGACTGCTTTCTCTTTGATAGAAAAGCGAGCATATCAAACAGGGATATCTGCTGAGAACTGTTCTCGACAAATGACATACCGATACCTCGAAAATAGATTTTTCAGATATGTTCAGTATATCATAAAACCATTTAAAAAGCCGCATGGTATATGAGATGCGAGCCAATCTTCAAAAAAGAAAAATGGACTATATTCAATTACCAAAGAACGCTATAATAACTACAGTTAAACAACGCTGATCAAAGGACTTTTGGCGTGTGAATCATGATATATATTTTTACAAAATATT
>DGRT01000128.1 GCA_002391105.1 Lachnospiraceae bacterium UBA4381
CATCCATACTGGTAAGAAGTATCTCGCCTGCGCCCATTTGAACAGCCTTAACTGCCCACTCTACAGCGTCGATCTCCATATCAACACGTCCGCCATTTTTATATACAGTCCAGCCATCTTCCGGTGTCCACTCATCATTTATCTTAATACTTTCCGAATAACTGAGTGATGGATCAGCAGCTCTTCCCACTCTCCGCCGTCTTGCATCAATCGCAAGAACCACGCACTGGCTTCCAAACTTATCAGCAGCTTCACTGATAAGTGAAGGATTATCTATAGCTGCAGAATTTACAGATACCTTATCTGCCCCTTCTCTGAGGATTGCTCTGAAATCCTCGATGGTTCTGATGCCGCCTCCTACAGTAAAGGGTATAAAGACAGTTTCGGCAACACGTCGGACCATGTCAGTCACGATATTTCTTTTATCGGAGGAGGCTGTTATATCAAGAAAAACCAGCTCATCAGCTCCAGCCTTATCATATGCCTTTCCACATTCAACAGGATCTCCGGCATCTATAAGATCTACAAAATTTATTCCTTTTACTACCCTGCCGTTCTTAACATCGAGACAGGGGATAATTCTCTTTGTATGCATTTATTTCTCCAAATCTATTTTAATTACATGCTACATAGCTGTAAAGTTTTTAAGTATCCTAAGCCCTGTATCAGAGCTTTTCTCGGGATGAAACTGAGTAGCCATTATATTTCCCTTCTCAACCGCCGCATGAATAGTTACTCCATACTCGGTTGTTGCAGCAACCTCTTCAGCATGTTCAGCCTGCAAATAATAGGAATGAACAAAATATACATAAGGATTATCACCCAGTCCGGCAAGTAACCGGCTGCCGGGATTAACCTTAATATTATTCCATCCAATCTGTGGAACCTTTAATTCATCGCTGCCGGGAATCCTGACTATCCTGCCCTTCAGAAGCCCAAGTCCTTTTACCCCCGGTGATTCCTCGCTCTCTTCAAAAAGAAGCTGAAGTCCCAGACATATTCCAAGAAAAGGCTTTCCTGTTTCAGCAAAATCTCTGATAACTTCCACAAGTCCTCTTACTTCGAGCTTATTCATAGCATCACCAAATGCACCTACTCCCGGTAGGATCACCTTATCCGATGAAAGAATAGTTTCCCTGTCACTTGTGATAATTACATCTTCGCCAAGGAACTGAAGTGCTTTTTCAACGCTTTTTATATTCCCTGCATCGTAGTCTATTATTGAAATCATTTATATAAACCTTTCTTGGAGCTTCCAGAATTATCTTGGATATATTAACTATCTGTTTAATAACCGCTTTGTATTGTAACACATCTGTCAAATAATTCAAAAGAAAAAGTGCACCGGCATAAACCGGTACACTTTTGAAATCTTTATAACCTTAAAAAGTTAGATATCATTCTGATTATTGATGATCGGGAAGGAACCATTCTCATCGCCATTGAATACATAATATACTCTGTCATCCTCTGGCTTGATATAAACCTCAAGCTTCTTAAGATCAGCGGCCTTGTTACCCTTATCTGTCCAGATCTTCTTAGCTTCCTTGATTATATCCTCCTGATTAACCTGCTCGCCATAAAACTCAACATAGATATTAGCCTTCAACTTTATACCTCCTTACATATATAAAATACGAACTAAAAATACCAAGCTATTGCACAAATAGCACATTTAAGCTACATAAAACCAAGAATTATAGTATCACAACAATTCTTCTGTGTCAATCTGACCTTTAGCAACTGTCTCAAGATCAAAATAAAATACCACACCATTATCCGAATTATAAACACCATATTTCTGATTATGTGCTTTCATAATAGCTGCAACTATAGAAAGACCGATGCCTGAACCTCCATAACTTCTGGTTCTTGCAGGATCTGTTTTATAGAACTTGATAAATACCTTGTCTATACTGTCCTCCGGAATAGGTTCTCCATCGTTATAAACATTTACCCTGACGGATTCTTTTTCCATCTGATACCATATACGAATCTTACCACCCGGATTAACATGATGAATAGCATTTGTCAGATAGTTAGTAATAACCTCTTCTATCATAAAGCTGTCCGCCCAGACAAATAATTCATTATCTGATTCAAATTCTATAGTACATTCCGTGCCCTGTATAAGTATCTGGGAATTATTAACAACATCACGTATAAGAGCTGTCAGATCGAATCTTTCTATGGAAATATCATCACCGGTTTCGAGCTGGTTCAGATCTATAAGCTTCATAACCAGTTCATTCATCTTACCGGCTTCATCCATAATGACATCCAGATAATAATCTCTGGTTTCCTGATCCTCGGCGACTCCTGACTTCAGTCCTTCCGCATACCCCTGTATAAGTGCCAGCGGAGTTTTCAGCTCGTGAGAAACATGAGACAGAAATTCCTGCCGCATCTCCTCTATATGCTCATGCTCTCGTATATCATTGGACAGTTCAAGATTGGCTATCTTTAACTCTTTGATAGACTTTTCAAGGCGCTTTGACATGATATTCATGCTTTCGCCAAGCTCACCTATCTCATCCTGAGTCTTAACCTCGACTTTAGCACTGAAGTCAAGATTGGACATTCTTCTCGCAACTCTGTTCATCTGAATGATAGGCTTGGAGAACATATTCGAAACAAAAAGTACTATCAATATTTCAAACAAAAGTAAAGCAAAGGATACACCTGTAAACAGTTTAGCGGAAAATGCTATACTGTCATGCAGGCTGTCAACCGGAGTACGAAGAACAACTATATAACCATTATTCAGTTTTCCTATCAGATCAAAATAGCTTCCGATTGCCCTTGCCGTACTTCTTGGTTCTGCCTCTGATACTGTATTTCGAACTATTCTATAAGGATTACGCTCTGTAAACAGGCTGAAATCATAGCTTTCTATAAGTGACTGAAGTCCGAGCGCTGTCTGATCATTAATCTTAATAGAAGAATAAACCTTTGAATTCTTTGGATTAACTATGAATACAGACGCATTTGCCGGATTCTGTATATAGCCCTGCAGTCCGATAATCTCATCATTATTCATCGAGATAGCATTTTTCTCATCTTCAAAGAATTCATTGCAGGACCTGAAAGTAGCAATCAGAGAATTTCTGGTATGAGATATATAGAACTGTTCTATAAAATGATTACTAACAGACCAGGATATAAAAATCGTAACAACAGTCGATAAAAAAACTATGATGGCTATCTTAAATCTGATCGAGTGTCTAAAGCTGAAATCCATTATTCCACCTCAAATTTATAACCTAAAGCTCTTATCGTTTTAATATAAGAGCCTTTATCTCCAAGCTTTGCCCTTAGCTTCTTTACATGGGTATCTATGGTTCTGGCATCGCCATAATAATCATAGTCCCATACATTATTGAGTATGGAATCTCTGGTAAGAGCTCTTCCCTGATTCCTTACCATGAACTCCAGAAGCTCGAACTCTTTATAAGAAAGATCGAGCTGTCTTCCATCTACAGTAACCCTGTGGCCTTTAATATCTATAACTATGCCTCCTGCCATCAGCTTCTCACCACAAAGCTCAGGATTAGTTCTTCTGAGAACAGCTTCTACCCTTGCAACAAGAATCTTAGGGCTGAATGGCTTGGTAATATATTCATCCACCCCTATCTTGAAGCCTCTCAGTTCATCCTTTTCAGTTGATTTGGCAGTAAGCATAATAATAGGAACATCTGATGTTTCTCTTATCGCCTCACTGGCATCATAACCATTCATTACCGGCATCATAACATCCATAATAATAAGGGCTATATCTTTAGTGCTTGTAAAGGTACTTACAGCTTCTTCACCATCTCCGGCTTCAACCACCGAATACCCATCCTTTACAAGAAAATCTCTTACCAGAGTTCTCATCCTGGGTTCGTCATCTACTATCATTATCTTGATCCCATTCATAGCCATACCTCCATTTATGCAACATATAAATGTTATATATGATATGGATGTCAAATATATATTTTGACACCATATGACAAGAATAATTATACTCTAACTTGCCATTTAAGCAAATAAAAATGTGATGAGGTTGCTGACTTCAGCTTTATAATAAAAAAGTGACAAGGGGCTGTTCCCTTGTCACAAGTATATTATTCAGCGTCAGTTGCGGAAGCATCAGTTGGAGATGAATTAAACTCGCCTATCATATTGATACCGTAGAATTCACAAAGTCTTGTGAGCTCTTCCTCATACATACCAAGATAGGTTTTAGAATCAGATATCATACTATTTGCTTCATCAAGCTTATCTGTATCAACCTCATCTATGGCAGCTACTACTGTATCCATGGCATCTTTCTGATACTCTGCAGACTTGATATAGAGATCAAGAAGATTCTGAACCTCTCCATTAGTATAGCTGAGTGCCTTTAGGTTATTCAGATAAGTTTCATAAGTTGGTATAGCATCATTCTGAAGCTGTTCCTTCCAGGTTTCCGAATCAATATCTGCCCCCGGTACATAATAGCTGTTATATATCTCAACAGCCTTATCTCTGTCTGCAGCTATTGCAGGAAGATCTACATTAACAAGCTGTACTATTTCCTCAGGACTTGTTGGAGCACCTGCCTCTGTGACAGCTTCAGTAGTCTCTGAACTGTTATCATCCTTTTTACCACATGCCGCAAAACTGAATAGCATAACTACAGATGTTGCAATAATCAAAAATTTTCTCATAATATTCCACCTTCATTATTATTCCTTCTGAAAATCAGAGCTGTGCATACGCACATAACTTTGGTATTGTATCATATAAAACCGTAACTGTCAAAAAAGATAGCCGGAAAGAACAGTTTCTTTCTTTTTACTGCTTTCTTTTTGCTGCTTTCTTTTTCTTCTTTTCTTCCTGTTTATATTTACTGTAAAGATCAGGTCGTCTGTCCTTTGTACGCTGAAGAGACTGTTCCAGGCGCCACTCTTTTATCAGTTTATGATTGCCGGATAATAACACCTCCGGAACTGACAGCCCTTCATATACCGGCGGTCTGGTATATTGGGGGTACTCCAGAAGACCATTATAGAAGGATTCATCCTCGGCACTATCATCACTGCCAAGCGCACCACTTAGCTGTCTCGTTATGGCATCCATCATCATAATAGCCGGAAGCTCACCTCCGGTAAGTACAAAATCACCGATAGATACATGAACAGGATTGATTAACTCCAGAGCCCGTTCATCTATCCCTTCATAATGCCCACATAGAAATACAATATTATCATTATGAGAGAGTGCATTTGCCATGGACTGGTTAAAGGTTTTTCCCTGCGGAGACATATACAGAACTCTGGTATTTCCTGAATTAACTCTTTTCATCAGGTCTTTATAGCATAACCATACAGGCTCTGCCTGCATAAGCATACCGGAACCTCCACCATATATATAATCATCCACATGATGATTCTTGTTCTGAGCATAGTCACGAATATTCACAGCTTCAAGATTTATAACACCCTTCTCAAGGGCTCTTTTAGTGATACTATGATTCATCGTATCCATTATAAGCTCAGGAAATAATGTCATAACATAATAATTCATAGCTATTCAAACCCTGCTTTTGAGAACTAAAATAATTCTTTAAATGATACAAGACAAAATCAAAGCTTACATTCCTTCTATAAGATTAACAGTAACCGTCTTCTCCTGCTGATCTACGCCTAATACAAATTCCGGGATATCCAATATATATTTTATGGAATCATCATTACAGCGAACTATAAATATAGTCTGATCAGCACCATTTTCTGTATAATCTTCAAGAATACCTATCTTATTACCATTGGCTACTACATCATAGCCGATAATATCAGCCAGATAGTATTCGCCCTCTTCCAGTGGTATAGCGGCTTCCCTTGCCACATAAAGCTCTATTCCGCGAAGCTTTTCAACCTCATCAATATTTGTATATTCCTTAAAGCCAAGAACAGGCATTCCCTTCTTGAACTTACAGCTTACTACGTGCACTTCCTTATCACCATCTTTCAGTCTAAGGAAACATTCATCAAGATAAGTATATCTTTCAAGGTCTTCAGAAGTAGGAAATATACTTATCTCTCCTCTGACTCCATGTGGTGATGAAAGAACACCGATTCTGAACATATCTTCCATGATTGATTTACTCACACTTTCTTAACTTAGTACCACTGATACTTCGTATCAGAGTCCTTTCTTCGCAATCACTCTTATTACATCATAGAATAAAAGCCGTAGCACTGCTACGGCTTATTCCAGTAAGATACTATTATCTAATATCTACAATGACCTTCTTGTCGCCTTTAGAAGAAGCGGCTTTAACTACAGTTCTGATAGACTTGGCTATCCTGCCGCCCTTACCTATTACTTTACCCATGTCTTCCGGAGCAACAGCAAGCTCAAGCACTGTAGTATCACCTTCTACTGTTTCGGTAACTACAACTTTGTCAGGGTTGTCGACTAGAGATCTAGCAATGACTTCAACTAACTCCTTCACAGTCTTACCTCCAGTAATTATTTCTCAATACCTGCCTTCTTAAGAAGCTTAGCAACTGTTTCTGTAGGCTGTGCACCTGAAGCAAGCCATTTCTTAGCAGCCTCTTCATCTACCTTGAACATTGTAGGCTCCTGATTTGGATCATAAGAACCGATCTCATCAATAACCTTACCATCTCTTGCTGTTCTTGAATCAGCAACTACAACTCTGTAGATAGGATGCTTCTTGTAACCAAGTCTGCGAAGTCTGATTTTTACTGCCATTTTAAATTTCCTCCATGATATATAAAATATAATATTTTCAGGGTTTTACCCAGATGATGTGTATTATTATATATTTCCACATCTATATCTAAGTATTACAGGTGGCTATCCTGCAATACTGATTTTAAAATCCAAAAGGTAGCTTCATGCCTCTGCGGCGTTTCTTGCTTCCTTTACCGCCCATCATATTGGACATCTGCTTCATCATCTTTCTGGTCTGCTCAAATTGCTTCATGAAGCGGTTTATCTCTGATATATCCATGCCGCAGCCCTTTGCTATACGCTGCTTTCTGCTGATATTTATCAGGTCAGGATTCTCTCTTTCTTCCTTTGTCATAGACTGGATGATGGCTTTGGGTTTCTTCATGGCATCATCATCTATTTCAACATTTCCAAGCTTCTGACTCATTCCCGGTATCATGTTCATGATATCATTTACGCTTCCCATCTTCTCAATCTGTTCAAGCTGGGAAAGAAAATCATTAAAGTCAAATGTTGCCTTGCGGAGCTTCTGCTCCATTTCCTTAGCCTGTTCCTCGTCAATTGCAGCCTGAGCCTTTTCAATCAGCGATTCAACGTCTCCCATACCAAGTATTCGGCTTGCCATACGATCCGGATAAAATGGTTCAAGATCTGTAAGCTTCTCGCCCATACCGGCATACATTATAGGTTTACCGGTTACAGCTCTTATGGAAAGTGCCGCACCACCTCTGGTATCACCATC
>DGRT01000046.1 GCA_002391105.1 Lachnospiraceae bacterium UBA4381
CCAAACTGAGCCACGCACCGATATTATATACTATTATATTTTAAGCTCAGTTTGCTGAGCGCGGCGCTCTTCCGCCCTCAAGCATAGCTTTCGTGGAATTTTCTAAAAACTGTCCACCGGACATTTTCACACGAAAATTCCCAAACTGAGCCACGCACCGATATTATATACTATTATATTTTAAGCTCAGTTTGCTGAGCCAATATAAACCAAAAATGAAACCTTAACTATTAGATAACATTTAATTCATTTTGTCAAGCCAAATATACCATTAATTGAAATACGGGATGTCTCGCCTGAAGTTACTCTATTTAAGCATTATTACACCCGCATTCAGTCCTCTCTTCCCACTAGTATATCTGTGTGAGAAAAATATATCATGATATTTCATAGTACACATACGGGTCTGATATATATTTCCCGCTCTGAGGCCTGCATTTACAAGTATAAGCTCATTCAGATTCCACAGATTAAGCATATACTTCTTACGAAGCCTTACTGTCCTGAATATACTGTAAGCCGCACCCTTATGAGTCTGAACCGTACCCTTATAATTTTCAGGCATATTATCTCTGAGAAATGTACCTGCATGACATACGACAAATATATCTTTATGAAACAGATTCTCTCTGGAATAGCTTACTCCTGTCTCCAGTTTGGACTGCCACTCATTATCAGTTTCAAGATAGATATCCAGCGAGGACAGATTATCTTCACTGGTATCGATATACGGGCACCTGAATACAGCTTCGATAACTGCATCATCCACTTCGTAATTCTCAGGTCCTATCGAAGGTCCGATAACAGCATGAATATTCTCCGGCAGACATCCATAAACCTCAGACATTTTTTCTACAGTCTTAGCGGCAATGCCATCCACCGTCCCTCTCCAGCCGGCATGAACAGTTCCTATGACTCTGCTTACCGGATCCACCAGAAGTATCGGAACGCAATCCGCAGAATATACAATAAGCGGAATATTCTTCACATTTGTTATCTGAGCATCTATCTCAAAATGCGTCTTATCCTTAGATATCCCGTCACCGGCATCCTCTTCCGTTACTACCAGCACATTAGACTTGTGTACCTGATCGGGGGCAGAAATCCGCGTGTAATCTATCCCAAGAGTTCTCCCGAATCTTGCGTAATTCTCCAGAACAAAGTTCCTGTCATCGCCAACATACAGCCCAAGATTCATAGACTCATAGATTCCTTTGCTCACACCACCCAATCTGGTCGAGAAGCCATGACGAATAAACGGCATATCCTTCAGCGCTTTTATCTGATATACAGGAACCTCACCCTCTGTATTGTAATATATCATATCGGAATAATTCTTATTCATTACACCTAAATATCCTCAGTTGATACATCATCAGACTCTTCCTTCAGAAGAGCCTCCAGCGTTCTCCAGCCAAGGACTGCACATTTTACACGAGAAGGCATATGGGATATATCCTGAAGAGAACCGGCTTCTTCAAGCATTTCCAGCTCTTCTTCAGTCACCTTGTCCTTTATCATCTTCATAAAGATATCTTTAAGAAGAAGAGCATCCTTTACCTTCTTCCCGATAACAAGCTCCAGCATCATATCAGCACTGGCCTGGGATATAGCACAGCCATCACCGAAAAATGCTCCATCCTCTATAACTCCATCATCAGAAACATTTAGCTGAAGTGTGATGTCGTCACCGCAGGACGGGTTAACACCTCTGAGCGATCTCTGAGGTTCAATAAGCTTGGTTTTGTAAATCGGATGTATATTATGCTCTGTAAGTATCTCGTTGTAAAATGTTCTATTCTCCATATCTATATACCTTATCAATTCTCTATGTCATATCATATCCACAGCAACACACGGAAGCCTGCAAACCACATCAATAAATTCGGATATCCCATCATCGGACTATCCTTCTTACCGCTTTAATTAGTCCGGATACCCCATCATCGGACGGATCTTTCGTACTATATCGATCAGTCTCTGCACCTCGTCCTCTGTGTTATAAAACATAAGACTTGCCCTTGTGGTAGAAGGTATTCCCATAAACTGATGCAGAGGTTCTGCACAATGATGTCCGGCTCTTACTGCAACATTTGCATCTGCAATGATAGCCGCTATATCATGAGGATGAACTCCCTCTATCTTAAAGGTTATAATTCCATGATGATCCTCAGCCTTATCACCACCTAAAATGATTACATGTGGAATAGACTTCATTCCATCAAAAGCCATACGGGTAAGCTCCAGCTCCCGTTCTTCTATATTATGTAAACCTATTTCTGTAATATAATCAATTGCAGCCGCAAGTCCTACCGCTCCTGCCGCATTTACAGTTCCGGCTTCAAACTTATGAGGAAGCTCTGCGTAGGTCACGTCATCCAGTGTTACGTACTCTATCATCTCCCCACCGGTCTGATAAGGAGGCATCTTGGATAGAAGCTCCTTCTTACCATACAGAACACCTATTCCCATAGGTGCCAGCAGCTTATGACCTGAAAATGCCAGAAAATCAACTCCAAGCGCCTGAACATCAGTAACACTATGAGGAACACTCTGCGCGCCGTCAGCTACAAAATAAGCTCCCACCTCATGTGCTGCTTCTGCAAAGGCTTTGATATCTATAACCCTGCCAAATATATTTGACATAGCAGTCATGGCAACGATCTTTGTCTTCTCTGAAAGGAGAGACTTAAACTTCTCCAGAGAAAAGCTTCCATCCTCTTCACACTCCAGATACTTTACAGTAGCTCCGCAGTGCTTTGCCACATGACGCCAGGGAAGCATATTACTATGATGCTCCACAACTGTAGTGATAATCTCGTCACCTTCCCTAAGACACATTCCTCCCAGACTATATGCGACCAGATTAAGACTCTCAGAAGCATTTCTGGTAAATATTATCTCCTGATCAGAAGCAGCATTTATAAACCTTGCAACCTTTGTTCTTGCTGCCTCATATCTCTCAGTAGCGTCTATCGACAGCTCATATAATCCTCGAAATGGATTGGCATTATGATAATATTCATAATCCATAACAGCCTCTATAACCTGTCTGGGGCGCTGTGTTGTAGCAGAGTTGTCCAGATATGCCAGTTCACTTTTCTCAAAAAAAGGAAAATCTTTTCTTATTTCTTCTATATTCATATTATTACTACCAATTTTCATTATATTAAAAACTCTAATATTCAGGTCGCGCAATCGCCTAATTCATTATAGATTTAAAACTTTAATATTCAGTTCGTGCAATCACCTAATTCAATATAGATTTAAAACATTATTATTCAGGTCATGCAATCACCTAAGTTAGTTTTCTTTAAAACAATTTATTTCAAACAGTTTATATCAACCAACCCAATCCAATAATCAAACTGACTACACCTAGTACAAAGGGGAGGCATCCGCAGCCGCAGCAGCCTCTTGGTCTGGGTGGTGGCGGAGGTCCAACAGGACCGGGTCTTCCTGGGGGCATATTAATCCTCCTTTAAAAGCATCCTCTTAGTTTCATCATCGGCAATACGTCCTATAACAGCATCTATACGGGACTTTGCCATCAGTTCATTAATTTCATCCTCCGGTATTCCTCTTGCCTGAAGATAGAACAGTATCTCATCAGATATCTTACCTATAGAAGCACCATGAGCGCCCTCTACATCTTCCTCTGCGCAAAGAATGAGAGGAACTGTATTATTATGCACTCCCGGATCCATCAGGAGAACATCCTCTCTTTCATCTCCGGTAGAGTCCTTGCAGCCCTTTATAAAATCAATCGTACCTCTGAAGGTCTTATTAGCATTATCCCGAAGTACACCGCTCACATTAATCTTCGAATCGGTTTTCTTTCCACGATGCCTTGCCACATAATTAATATCAAGTCTGTCTTGTCCCTTTACCAGATAACCAGTATCAATATCCAGAAAGCTCTTATATCCAACAAGATTGCTCGCACAAGCAAGTGATATATCCCCTTCGGATTTTTCTACCTGCGTCAGCTTCAGACCACTCTTTTCGTCGTAGCATCCACCAATACTGTCAACAAAAACCGTTTCCTGCTCTAACTCATATATTTCAACGAGCGTAAGAACAGCATTTTTACCGGCCATTATTCTAATATCATTTACAGCCTTTGCAGACTTCCCCTTGAAGCAGACAACCGCCGTCAGCTCTGCACCTTCTTCAAGAATAAATGTAAGTCTTGAAAGAGCAGTAGCCCCGGCATCAGCCTTGTCATAATCAATAACAAGTCTAAGAGCCGTGTCACATTTATTATCTTTCTTTACTCTGAAGCAGTTTGATACAGCTCCGGAATCTCTCACCATATCACGAAGTTCTTCTCCTGCCCCAAGCTCCATATCAAGAAAGTCCGGATTCTTAAAATCGTGATATTCATCCTCGGTAACTATCTCCATAGGAATATTCTTAATCTCAGGAGTAATACCGCATATATAATCATTTAGCTGCACTGTTCTATCGTTGACCTTAAGCCAGGTCCAGGTAGCAAGAGGCAGCTTATTAATCTTTACAGTCTTCATATATTTCCTCTATGTATTATCTTTATCTTATAAAGCCTATCTTTGACTCAATGAAGCCTTCTTTAATCTTATAAAGTCTTTCTCTGACTCACTGAAGCCTTCTCTATCTTAAGTAATTATCCTAACCAATAGATCCCTTCATCTCAAGTCTTATAAGATTATTCATCTCAACCGCATA
>DGRT01000104.1 GCA_002391105.1 Lachnospiraceae bacterium UBA4381
AGCCAGAAATCATCATCTCCGGTAAACTCAAAGATCATATCATGCCCCCAGGCATCACACCCGTTAGGAGTCTGGGTAAACGCCGTCTCAAGCTCCATTCCAAAGAAATAATTGGCATACTCATTATTGGTTCCGCCATTTGTATTGTTTTTATCAAACTGAATAGCGTAAAGAGGCTTCCCTCTTCTAGGATCATCCAGTGCTAAATTATTACCTGCTTCATCCGTAAGATTTGACGGATTTTTTTTCGACTTCTTATCTCCAGATATGCTATTATATGGCATAAACTGACCATGCGTATGAAACTTACCTGTACCACAGCCATTACCATCAAAGGAAGCCACCTGATCATATACAGTAAAATTGCCGTCATCATTAAGATGAGCAAAATTATTAGTACAGTTATACTCAAAGTAGCCACTTTCATTATAAGTTTTCGAAAGGAACAGATGATTTACTTCTTTTGCAGAGCCGAATAACTCACTTAAAGATTTTTTGGTTTTGGTAGCAACAGGATAACCCTCTCCATCCGCTATATATTTAGATACCAGATTAGAATTAACATTCCCATTTGTATAAGCATCATTGCCTATAACGTCGGTCTGACTTCTGTCTCTATCTCTATTATTTCCATATACCTCACCTTTAAAATCCACCATTTTCATGGTAATACCGTGTTCATTATTATCAACAGTCTCCACTTCTGTAAGTTGGTCCGCATCATCCAGCAGCTTTGCAAAGTAGAACTCTCCAGCCTCCGACATAGGAACACTGACCATAGTATCATCCACAATTTTAAGAGAAGCATAGGTATAATACGTATCATCCCACGCAGTTATAGTAGAACTGTAATTGCCATTTAACCTTCCGGGCAGATTAACTCCAATCTTATCATTAGAAACTATCTGGTTGTTGGTAATCTGAGGAGCAAGGAATCTATGCGTATATTCATTTTGGAATTCATAATAATTATTATCATATACAGTAAAATCCCAAAGGGTACTGTTAACCATAGCACCCAGCCACGAAATCCTGTCTCCAACCTCGTAAGCCGGTACAAGTAATCCACCTTTTGATACAACGAAGAACCTGTATTTCTTATTTGCAGGATCACTTTCATCCCAGAGTCTTACATAAATTACAACCTTATCTCCATCCTGAAGATCAGATACACTTATCTTATCCGCTGAAAATACGGTAAAATCATCATCTCCAATATTGGATGGTTTAATAAGAGAAAACCATTCCTTTTCATCATCTGATGTATTTGTAGAGAATCCGTTTTTAACATTTCCGTCATCAAGTATAAGAAAATGATCTGACTGATCTCCTATCTTTATCTTACCATTCTGAGATAATACTGTTAGCTTACAGGATTCATCAGGAATAAAAAGCATCTCCGGATTACCATCTGTTATACTAAGATACTTCTTAAGACCGTCTTTTTCTGAATATACATAATACAGATCTGTTCCCGGAATAGCTTCAAAGGTCCACAGGGACAGCTCTGTATTTTTAGTGGACGTAATAAAAAGATTCTCATTAGTCAGAGGATTCTTTCTTATAATAAGATCCAAAGCCTTCACTCTGCCACTTAGAGTTTCATGGTTTTCAGAAATAAGAGCAGCAGGATTGTTGCCATTATCCGCCACATTCGACTGATGAATCGCCAGAGCATAGGTCTTTCCATCCAGATTTATAGGAGAAGCAGGCGCAGCAACAACCTCATATACTGAAAAGGAAGTTGCATTAAATGATACTTTTCCCAAAGAAACCTGAATATCACTGACTTTTTCGCGTATGCCATCATCTCTGATATGCCATACACTAATCTCGCCGTCTTCAATACGAGGATCCGTTATCTCTACAGCTATCGGACTATCCTCACCCGGCTGATACTCACCATCTGCTGATAATATTGAAATGTCAAAAGCAGCAAGTAACGTGCCACCAGCCTCACTATCAGAATATTCTGCATCTGTTACTATCCCCGGTTCTACATCAGTTGATGTACCTAGTTCTGCATCGGTTAATGTACCAAAGTCTGCATCAGTCGTTGTACCAATTTCTGCATCGGATGTTGCACCTATCTCAGACGATATATATTCTTCATCATCTGTAACATCCACCGCAGAAACCGAAGCATCCTTCGGCATCATACCATCCAGAGTAATATATGTCGCATCTCCCGGTGTTGCTTCAAGTGTAAGATGGCGTAAACCTGTATCCTTTACTACAGCAATACCACTCACATCCTCAGCCAGTTCATAAGGCTCTGATTCCTGAGCTATATCTTCCACTATCACTTCGCCTACAGCATCATCTTCAACTGTATATAGGCTCACGCTTTCAGAATCCTCAAGCCTGTAAGCATCGTCAGGCTCTGCAGTTACATAAATGCTTTCCTGAGCAGCCGTCCCCTGTTCTCCAAAGGTATAGCTTCCCAGAACCTCCAGTCCTTCCTCTGCAGTAACCTGAGTCTCATTAACAACCACCTGAGATGAATCTGACGAGCTGTAAAGAGAAAGTGTCGCTCCCTCAACATCTTCCGTCTTCAAAGCATACAAAGAACTATCCGCAGAATCATCCTTGGAGCTTTCTGCAGATACATCCTCCGAACTCTGCGCTGAAACAACAGGTACGGCATCCGTTACAGATGCAGTATCTTCTATTCCTTTCTCTGTATAAAAAGGCTCTTCGCCAAAAACATTTACTGTCGAAAAAGAAGAAAACAGTATGGAAAATGCGGCAAAGCCACTTATCAGTCTTTTTCTAAGCATATTATTCTTCAATTACTTACTATACTCCTTTTCTTCTATGCAGAGCTCAACCAGCTTTTTTTATAAATTCCAAATAAGTATTCTATATTTTTCAAAATAGCACATACATTAATTAATATTACAATAAACAAATTTTTTACATAAATCGACCAAACAACCCATAAAATTTCAATATAAGACACCTAATATACATAAATCGTGTCTGTTCAGGTCATATATATAATACTATCATATTGCCGTGAAAGCTTACTTTCAAAGACGAGTATGATATATCATAGCCTGAATGAATAAGTCAGAAGCTCTGAAAGCTTTAACACCTTATAATCTGTTACACTTCTGGCAACTATCACAGCCATATCTCCCGACTCCGGAAGAAATTCGGATAGAACCTGACGACAGGCGCCACAAGGATAGGCATATTCCTCCTCTTTACCTATCACGGTAGAATCCAGTGTTTCCAGAGTTCCTCCCACTATCGCTATAGCATCTATATGCCTCTGTCCTTCACTGACAGCCTTGAAAACAGCAGTACGTTCTGCACAGTTAGAAAGTCCGTAAGAGGCATTCTCCACGTTACAGCCCGTGTATATCTTTCCGGACGGCACTATAAGAGCAGCGCCAACCATATATTTTGAATAAGGGGCATATGCCATAGTTCTGGCTTTAAAGGCTTCTTCAATCAACACATTAATAATCCTATTATCCAACATACATTTATCTTTCTATATTTTCTATTCTATTTTGTAATGTTACTAAAAATGCAATTACTATTATTATGTCTTAAAAATATACGCAGTTATATGTCTTATATAACCATAATAACATAAAAACAATATAAATAACAGAAAAATAGAAATTCTAATACAAAACTGCCCTCTTTTCAACAGATTAATAACTCAAATCCACTAGTTATAATAACATAAATCTGACGGATAAAACAAAAAATCCGCCAGAGCATCAGACTCTGACGGATCTTAACTTTATCTTTTATACTATATCAAGTTAATATCTTTTAGTACATTCCCATACCCGGATTAGCTGCAGGCATAGCAGGTGTATCTTCCTTAATGTCAGCAACAACAGACTCAGTTGTAAGAAGTGTGCTGGCGATTGATGTAGCATTCTGAAGTGCTGTTCTTGTAACCTTAACAGGATCAATGATACCGGCATCGATCATAGGTACAAACTCTTCCTTATAAGCATCAAATCCGATAGCATCCTTAGCTTCCATAACCTTATTAACGATTACAGCGCCCTCAAGACCTGCATTCTCAACAATATGGAAAAGTGGAGCCTCAAGTGCCTTACATATGATCATAGCACCTGTCTTCTCATCGCCCTCAAGTGTACTTGCAAGCTTCTCAACCTTCTTGATTGCGTGAACATAAGCTGAACCACCACCTGCGATGATACCTTCCTCAACAGCAGCTCTGGTTGAGTTAAGAGCATCCTCCATACGAAGCTTAGCTTCCTTCATCTCAGTCTCTGTAGCAGCACCAACTCTGATTACTGCAACACCACCAGCAAGCTTTGCAAGTCTTTCCTGAAGCTTCTCTCTGTCGAAATCAGATGTAGTATCCTTGATCTGTGTCTTAATAAGAGCAACTCTGTCCTTAATCTCAGACTTCTTGCCAAGACCATCAACGATTGTTGTATTCTCCTTAGTAACCTTAACACTCTTAGCTCTACCAAGCTGATCAACTGTTGCATCCTTAAGCTCATAACCAAGCTCTGAAGAAATAACAGTACCGCCTGTAAGAATAGCTATATCCTGAAGCATATCCTTACGTCTGTCGCCATATCCAGGAGCCTTAACAGCTACTACGTTAAATGTACCACGAAGCTTGTTAACTATAAGTGTTGTAAGAGCCTCGCCTTCAACATCCTCAGCGATTATAAGAAGTGAAGAACCTGTCTTTACCATCTCCTCAAGAAGTGGAAGTATATCCTGAATATTAGAGATCTTCTTATCTGTAATAAGGATATATGGGTTATCAAGCTCTGCTACCATCTTCTCCATATCAGTTGACATGTAAGCTGATACATAACCTCTGTCGAATTCCATACCTTCAACGAGATCAAGCTCTGTTACCATAGTCTTAGACTCTTCGATGGTTATAACTCCATCCTTGGAAACCTTGTCCATAGCATCTGCTACAAGCTCTCCAACCTCATCATCACCGGCAGAAATAGCAGCAACCTTTGCTATCTGATCCTTACCTGTAACCTTCTTGGACATCTTATTTATAGCATTAACTGCTTCATCAGCAGCCTTCTTCATACCCTTACGAAGAACTATAGGATTAGCTCCTGCTGCAAGGTTCTTCATACCCTCATTGATCATAGCCTGTGCAAGAACAGTAGCTGTTGTAGTACCATCACCTGCTACATCATTTGTCTTTGTAGCAACTTCCTTAACTACAGCCGCACCCATATTCTCAAATGCATCCTCAAGCTCGATCTCCTTTGCTATAGTAACACCATCGTTTGTAATAAGTGGTGAACCATAAGACTTTGCAAGAACTACGTTACGTCCCTTAGGACCAAGTGTAACTCTGACTGTGTCAGCTAACTTATTAACTCCTGCTTCAAGTGCTTTTCTAGCCTCAGCACCGTACTTAATTTCCTTTGCCATTTTAATTATTCCTCCAATTTATGATTATTCAACTACTGCAAGAATGCTGTCCTGACCAACAATAGTAAACTCATCTTCTCCGAACTTTACTGTAGAGCCGGCATACTGCTGATAGATAACCTTCTGTCCTACCTTAACATTCATAGGGATAAGCTTACCATTATCATCTGTTTTTCCTGGGCCAACAGCTACAACCTCTGAGTACTGTGGCTTCTCCTGAGCATTACCTGTAAGAATGATTCCTGATGCTGTAGTCTCTTCCTTCTCTGCAGCCTTCAGAACAACTCTGTCGCCTAATGGTTTGATATTCATCTTTGCATTCCTCCTTTTATGATATATATGATCAAACCGATGATCTATATTAAACAGATTTTCTTTTAGCACTCACAAGACTTGAGTGCTAACACAAATCATATTGTACTACATAATAATAAAAAATCAACCCCAAATTTAATCTTTTTTTGCATATTCGCATATTTTAGTTTTGGGAGCATAATCATAGGTTATAAACCTATCCTATGTCTCTGCCCATACATAAACAGGTATTGCTGTGCATATCCGGCTACATCTCCAAATCTTGACATGGCATAGGCTTCTATCTCTGACTTGGAGGTTTCCTTACCGAAATACATATATTCACATATTCGTTTCATCCATACATCAACAGGAAAAACATCAGTCCTGCCAAGTCCAAACAAAAGAACACAGTTTGCAACCTTCTCGCCTACCCCATAGATGGACATGAGTTTTTTTCTGGCTGAATCAGTATCCATTTTTCTTAGCTCTTCTTCAGAAATCTCTCCGGTATATACTTTTCTGGCGGCATCCATTATGTAAGGTGCTCTGAAGCCACATTTGGAAGCTCTTATCTCCTCTTCCGAAGCATTTACAAGCTGCTCCGGCGATGGAAAAAATGCATCAAAAACAGAGCTTATACTGCTGAGCATAGTTACATCTATCCTGTCTCCCAGACCGCTGGACAGATTCTTTACTACCTGCTTTATCTGAGGTATCTGCTTATTCTGTGAAACAATAAAGGATATAAGGGTTTCAAAAAAATCCTGCCTGAGTATGCGGATACCATTATGCTCATTTATTATTTCTTCAAGTCTGGGGTCAGCCTTTATGATACTATTTTTTATATCGGCATAATCCGTATCCAGGTCAAAATAGCTTTTCCATACAGCTTCATATTCCCATTCTTCAGTATTTTCGAATACAAGCCTTACTCCATCCGGATTATTTTCCTGACTGATATGCAGTATCTTATCCCGTGATACTAACTCATATTCACAAAAATCTGCCGAGTCTCCGGCATCTACTCTCTGAAAATGAAAGCACTGACCACATTCAAGAACATCAGTAAGATCAAAATCCTTTACATTTTCCAGTACAAAACTTTTTCCAATCATAACTTATTCCATCTCTCTCTACATCAAAATATAGTATAACAGCGCATCTAAAGCACCGTTATACTATATCTCAATTTACTGCGCAGGTTTATATGAACTCTTCAGTCCGACAACTCTGTTAAATACCATATGTTCATCTGTAGAATCATGGGTATCAACTACGAAGTAACCATTACGGATATACTGAACATGATCTCCCGGTTTTAAGTCCTTGGAAGCAGACTCCAGCTTAGCCTGAAGAACCTCCAGTGAATTAGGATTGAAGTTAAGGGTACCATCTGGATTGAGTTTGCCCTTTTCTTCATCAATCAGATTCTCATAAAGTCTCACTTCTGCATCTATACAGTCAGCAGCATTAACCCAGTGAATCGTTCCCTTTACCTTACGACCCTCAAAGCCGCTACCTGAACGGGTTTCGGGATCATATGTAGCATGAACCACAGTCACATTGCCTTCATCATCTTTTTCAAAACCGGTACATCTTACAAAGTAAGCACCCTTTAATCTGACCTCATTTCCAGGGAACAGTCTGAAATACTTTTTCGGAGGTTCTTCCATGAAGTCATCCTGTTCAATATAAAGCTCTCTGGAGAAACTTACCTTACGGCTGCCGGCATCCTCCACATCAGTATTGTTCTCTATCTCAAAATACTCTGTCTCACCCTCCGCGTAGTTATCAATAACCAGCTTCAACGGACGAAGTACACCCATATAACGGGGAGCCTTCGGCTTCAGATCCTCTCTGATACAGTATTCTAGCATAGCATAATCACAGGAGCTCTGCGACTTGGAAACGCCCGCCATTTCCATAAAGGTCTTGATAGACTCAGGAGTAAAGCCACGTCGTCTGAGTGCCGCAAGTGAAACAAGTCTAGGATCATCCCAGCCATCTACCACGCCATCCTCTACCAGCTTCTTGATATAACGCTTACCTGTTACAACATTTGTCAGATAAAGCTTGGAAAACTCGATCTGCTTTGGCGGATGCTCATATTCAAGCTCTTCCACAACCCAGTTATAAAGAGGTCTGTGATCCTCGAATTCCAAAGTACATATACTATGAGTTACACCTTCGATAGCATCTTCTATAGGATGCGCAAAGTCATACATAGGATAGATCAGCCATTTATCACCTGTATTGTGATGTGTCATTCTTGCTATACGATATATTACAGGGTCTCTCATATTAATATTAGGAGATGACATATCTATCTTCGCACGAAGCACCTTACTTCCGTCCGGATAAACTCCATCCTTCATCTCTTCAAAAAGCTTAAGGTTTTCGTCTATGGTTCTATCTCTGTATGGGCTGTTCTTTCCTGGTTCAGTTAAGGTTCCACGATACTCTCTTATCTCTTCAGCAGAAAGATCATCCACATATGCTTTTCCCTTTTTTATAAGCTTTACAGCAGCCTCATACATCTGGTCGAAGTAATTTGAAGCATACAGTACCTCTCCCCTGAAATCTGCCCCAAGCCACTCAACATCCTTAATGATGGAATCAACAAATTCTTCCTTTTCCTTGGTAGGATTAGTATCATCAAATCTCAGATTGAACTGACCGCCATACTCCTTTGCTAGTCCATAATTAAGAAGTATGGACTTGGCATGACCAATATGAAGATATCCATTGGGCTCCGGAGGAAATCTGGTAACTATCTTGGTATATTTTCCTTCTGCCAGATCTTCATCTATTATATTCTCTATAAAATTTCTGGAAATGTTATCGTCAGCCATTCCTAATAATCCTCCTCATTACTATCTCCCGGAAGTACTACCTTTTCAGGCTTCTTACCGGATTTTTCTTTTTTCTTATTCTTCTTATTCTTTTTGTTTTTCTTATTATGCTGCTTTATATTGCCAGCCTCAACTTCAACCTCAGATGTATTATCGCCAGTTTCAGTCTCAGATGCATTATTGCCTGTCATAGCTTCATCATCAGAAGCATTATTGCCTGTCTCAGTTTCAGCCTCAGATGTATTATCGCCCGCCTCAGTTTCCGCTTCAGTTGCATTATTGACAGCCTCTGTTTCTGCCTCAGATGCATTACTTACAGCCTCAGTTTCTGTCTCAGATACATTATTGCCTGCATCAGTTTCTGTCTCAGAAGCATTATCGTTTTGCTGAGCCTCTGACTCGTTATCATAGTTAATTGTATCCTTTTCATACAGCGCTGGATCTATAAGACCTTCCATAAGCGGATCAGGTATCTCCGGTTCAGGTTCGATATAAACATGATCTCCCTCAGGCGCTTCATCAGCAGATACAACATCAAATGCAGAATCCATTCCAAAAGGTCTGGACTTAATGGCCTCTTCAATTCTGGACCTTTCAACATCTTCTGCAGGAGGAACATTTACGCCGGCATTATTATTCTCAGCTTCTTCGAGAAGTATTTCCCCGGTATCATCATTTACGTCATAGCTTGTATTTCTGGATCTTCTTCTCTGCTCAGTTTTTCCCTGGGCAGCCGTCTCCCCGGCTTCCTGTTCTGACTGCCTTTTAACCGCCTTTTCTGTATTATCAGGATTTTCAGTATTATCAGAATTTTCAGGATTATCAGGATTTTCCTCTTCTTCCTCGTCATCTCCATCCAACTGGCTCACCAGATAACCATTTCTGATAATAAGAATAATCACAACAACACACATGACAATAAATAAAACTATCATGGTTTTAAGCAGCATTTTAAGTCTGTCTTTATTCAGAAATTCATCCTCAGGATCTGCTTCTTCCGTAATCTTATCAACTATAAGCGGAGTTGCGTATTCAGATTCTTTCTTATTTGTCTCTGCAGCATCCGAATCATCCCCGCTCTGCTCAGTCGAATCAGTGACAGATGCGTTGTCCACCGTTTTGCCGGATGACTCCATATCACCAACTATCTCAGCCATCTTCTCAACAGCCTCATATCTTGTAAGACTGCCTTCATCCGTGTCATAAAAATACATGCCCATTTTGCCGGTATTGTTTATGGCACAAACAAGATAAAGACCGCTATCAGAGCCGTCCGTATAGGCAGTAAGCTGACTTCCCTTTATAGTAAGATTGCTCTCCGTAAATCCTTCAGCTATATCTATATCAGCAGGTTTGTTGATAATGGTATAGCTTACACCCTCCTGCTCATAGATAAGAAATGGCGAAAACTCTTCTGTTTCCTCATCATAGACAAACCACTTCTGTTCATACCGGGCATTCTGAAGACATACAACCTTAAGCTGATTATTTGGCGCTTTATAAGCATATATATCTTTTCCATTGTAGTTTACATAAGATAATTCATATCCCTCAGGCGCCGCAGGGAGATGATATTCATTTACAAATGTATATGACTCTCCACCGATACTGATAGTATTATCGTCCTGTTGAATCTGACCGACAGTCACATTTCCGCCTGCATGCTGAGCAGAAAGCTGATATCCATTACTGTCATATAACTGATATCCGCTTGTTACGATATGAGCCACGCCTTCAGCCTTGGCTTTAAATATATAAGTATGTGTATTAGGTCCGCTTCCTGACATAGAAATAGAACCATTAGCGTCCGGATTAGTCTGATATTCCAGAATATCCGCCGGATACTCAAGTGATATATTATATTCTCCCAGTGTATCACCACTTATAGTAACTGTTGCTGTTACCGTATCACCAATATTAACCTCTGTCGGCCACAGTGCCAGAATAATAGAAACATCCTCTGCACGGACAGTAAACGAAGGTTTTAAAGTAAAAGCACAAACTATAAATAGCAACAGAAGAAAAAAAGCAATCCTTCTTCTGCCATGTCCGGTATATTTTAAACCATCTCGAAGTAAGCTTCGCATATTAACTCTCCTTAACAAAGAAGCCCCGAGGAAACCTCAGGGCTTATTAGAGCTAATAACGGGAATCGAACCCGTGACCTCAACATTACCGATGTTGCGCTCTACCTACTGAGCTATATTAGCAAAGTTCAACTCTAACGTTCCTTATAATACTTGATTGATGATGAACTGTCAAGCAATATCTGACTATGCTTAACCCTTCAGCTTGTTATGGATTCGTGTGAGTGCATTATCAATTGATTTCTCACTCTTGCCCATCTTGTCTGCTATCTCTCTACGGGACATACCTTCCAGATAAAGGCTGACCACCTTCTTCTCCATAGGACTGAGTCTCATTTCCAGCTCTTCATACATTTTTTCCAGCTTCTCCTGACGAAGAACTATAAACTCAGGATCATTTATTCCCTCATCACTTACTATCTCAAGCTCATTTCCATTTTCCTCATCATTATAAAAAATAGAAATATAATTATTGAGCGGACTATGCTTCATACGATTGGCATTTGTTACCGCTGACCTGCATTTATTGCGGACACAGGTGTATGCAAAGGTACTGAATGAAGCTCCTGATTCCGGATCATAATCACGTATAGCCTGAAAAAGTCCGATCATTCCTTCCTGCGCCAGATCTTCTATCTCGGCACCAACAAGAAACATAGTCCTCACTTCATTATTAACAAAAGGCTTATATTTAACCAGAAGAAACTCTTCTGCATCCTTGTCTCCAAGTCTGGTCAGTTTTATAAGATCTTCATCTGACAACATATTATACTTAGTCATAATTCCAACCCTCAAAATTACGCCTTGCTGGCCTGCTCAAATCTCTGGCGTACTATCTCATAGGAAAGTACCCCGGCTGCAACAGAAGCATTCAGCGAATCAATATCACCCTTCATAGGAACCGATACGATATAGTCACATTTTTCCTTTACGAGACGGGACACCCCCGAACCTTCATTTCCCACAACAAGTCCTATCGAACCTGTCAGATTACAACGGTACATCACATCACCTGTCATATCCGCGCAGGCAAACCACAGTCCTCTTCCTTTCAGTTCATCAATAGTTTTAGCTATATTAGTTACCTTGACTACAGGTGTAAAGTTTATGGCACCGGCAGAGGCTCTCACAACAGTTGCCGTAATACCGCTCGCGTGATGCTTTGGTATGATAACGCCATGCGCTCCGGCAAGATTTGCAGTTCTTATGATAGCGCCCAGATTATGGGGATCCTCGATACCATCCAGTATAATAACAAATGGTGGTTCCCCCTTCTTTTTTGCAAGGGCAAATATATCATCTATAGTAGCATATTCATAGGAAGTGGTCTGTGCAATAATCCCCTGATGATGACCGGTTTCAGACATGGAATCCAGTCTCTGCTTCTTTACAAAGGAGATTACCGCGCCGGTTCCTTTAACCTTACTGATAATTCCTGAAATAGTATTATCCCTTATGCCATCCTGAATATAAAGCTTATCTATCGTTCTTCCTGCTCTAATAGCTTCAAGAACTGCATTTTTACCTTCCAGTCTGTCGGTGGTATCCTCCGGACCTGGTGTTTCTTTCTGATCAGCCCCTCCCTTAACCTCCTGAGGAGTAAGCTCTGTTATATCATTTCCAAATATTTCATATCCCATTTTTTCACTGATAACCTTTCTCCACTAATCATAAAACCGTAATTCATTTTCAGATATGAAGCAAATATTAGTTCAGGCATTATATGCCACAAATACCGCATCGATTATTTCCTTGATACGTTCATCCTGTCCGGACATATAGAGATATCCAATAACCGCTTCAAAGCCTGTCGCCTTGAGATAGTCCGTCAGACTGGCATTCTTCGCCTTTGTATGAGGAGAAGAATTTCTGGCTCTTTTATAAACCGCAAGTTCTTCCTCCGTCAGCCGATCTTTATAAACATCTATAAACTTAGACTGAAAATTCGCCGAAACAATCTGAGTAACTCTTCGATGATACTTTTCAGGCTGCATATTCGACCTGAAAACAAAATGATTTTTTATCAAAAGATCAAATACACTATCACCTATATATGCCAGAGCAAGCGGCGAATAGGTTGATGAAACCTGATGCGGCGTCATTACTGAGTCGCGAAAATCAACCATCGTTGCTGTTACTGTTTCTTCCACTTTACACCTTCTCTTGTATCCTCAAGAACTATTCCCTTTTCAAGAAGCTCGGCTCTTATCTCATCTGCTCTGGCAAAGTTCTTTTCCTTCTTTGCAGCAGCTCTTTCTTCGATCATTTTCTCGATATACTTAACCTCATCCTCATCTATGGCAGCAGCCTTACGTGTAAGTGTTATACCAAGCACCTTGCTTACAAGCTCCTCTAATACTCTATATAAGCAGTCAGCAAATGCTGATGATGACTCTTCATTTGTACATGCATTTGTAAATCTTACCAACTCAAAAACTATCGAGATAGCATCTGCTGTATTCAGATCATCATCCATTGCAGCATCAAACTTCTCTATAAACTCAGGAATCTTCTCCTCAAGGATACTCTGTTCCTCAGCAGAAGTACGCCTGCCATTTTCCTTACCTGCTATTTCTCTCAGCTTGTCGGCAGCATTCAGGATTCTTTCAAGACCTTTCTCCGCATCCTGAACCAGCTCCTCTGAAAAGTTCAGCGGTGTTCTATACTGTGCCGACAACATGAAGAATCTTATAACCTGCGGATCATACTTCTCGCATATCTCTCTTACTGTGAAGAAGTTGCCAAGGGACTTGGACATCTTATCACCATTAATTCTAAGAAAAGCATTATGCATCCAGTAGTTTGCAAATTCGCATCCATTTGCAGCCTCGCTCTGAGCTATCTCATTTTCATGGTGAGGGAATATCAGATCCTCACCACCTGCATGAATATCAAGAGTTTCACCTACATATTTTTTTGACATGCAGGAACATTCCAGATGCCATCCCGGACGTCCTTCGCCCCAGGGGGATTTCCAGAAGGGTTCGCCCTCCTTCTTAGGCTTCCAGAGTACGAAGTCCAGACCATCCTCTTTCTCAGCCTCTCCTGTCACCTTAAGCGCATGGCTCTCTGCTCTATGTCCCGACTCCAGATCATCTATATTCTTATGAGAAAGCTTTCCATAAGGCTTAAAGCTGCGAACTCTGAAATAAACAGTTCCATTTTTCTCATAGGCATGTCCTTTATCAATCAGGGTTTTAACCATGTCTATCATCTCAGGTATTTCCTTTGTTGCCTGCGGATGAACAGTTGCAGGCATTACATTCAGAGCCTCCATATCCTTCTTGCACTCAGCGATGTATTTCTCTGAAACCTCTGATGCAGGAATCCCTTCTTCTATGGAACGATTGATGATCTTGTCATCTACATCCGTAAAATTAGTAACATAGTTTACCTGATAACCCTTATGCTCAAAATATCTTCTAAGCGTATCAAATACTATCATCGGTCTGGCATTTCCTATATGAATGTAATCATAAACAGTCGGACCACATACATATATTCCAACCTTCCCTTCCTCTATAGGTACAAACTCTTCCTTTTGTCTTGTTTTAGTGTTAAATATCTTCATAATCATTCCTCATACTATAAAATATAAATCCAAAAGAGTATTATATCTCATAAAAGCTATTTTTTAAAGTTTTTTTAATAAGACCTCCGACAAAAGCTATTAAGCCGGAATCAGGTTGAAAGCTTCTTCTTACAGCAGTAATCTATTCAGAAAAATAATTATCAATGCCATTTGCCATACCATTTACCATTTTGGTCTGGAAAGAACTGTCATTCATCTGATTATCCTCTGTCGGATTGGTCATAAAGCCCATTTCAATAAGTGTAGTAGGTACCTTGCTCCAGTTATTTCCTGACATTGAATCCGTCTCCCAGACTCCTCTGTTCTTATAGCCTGTTTCAGCACAATAAGCATTTAGAACAGCTTCGGAAAGACTCTTGCTGGAATTATACATACCGGAAATATAAGGATTAGACGAAGTGATACATATAGTCATCGCACCTGCCGCACTGCTGCTGTCAGAACCATCTGCATGAATCCTGATATAAGCATCCGCATTATACTCATTTGCCACATCCGCCCTTTCTTTACAGGACATAGGAGTATTATTATCATATCTGGTCATATAAACGGTATAACCTCTGTCCTCCAGTTCGGTTTTCAGCTTTTCAGAAACAGTCATTGTGAGCTGATATTCATATATCCCGGTGCTTACGCCCTTGGTTCCTCCCGTATCCTTGGACTTTGTCTCGGATGAGCCGGGTCCCAGAGGCTCTGTTCCTTTAGCAACAACGGACGAATGACCGGGATCTATCACTATTACTCTTCCATTATCTCCGGAGCCAACAGTTCCATCCTCGTTAGTATATCCTTCTATCCAGACACCATCCTCACCAACATAGGACTTTCCTATCCATTTGCCGGTATCCATATAACCACTCGCATTAAAATGGTACCACTTTTTATCAATCTTCAGCCACTGATTAACCGGATACCAGTTGGCGTCCTGATACCACCAGCCCTTATCATTACTCTTCCAGCTTCCATAGTAGCTGCTGATATACCATCCGGAACTGTCCAGCCAGTAGCCATCAATATATTCACTCTTTGCGTAGCTTCCATCATCGAAGCTGTACCACCAGCCGGAAGAAGACCTGATCCAGCCCTCAGAGGCAGCCTCCGCACTCAGCTTCGTGGCACTCATAAACAAAAACACAAGAGTAACAGCCAGGTATAATCCTGATAGCAGTATATATTCCTTTAAACTAAAATATCTTTTATTCTTCATTTTCTTATCTCCACATTTTTAGAAGACTTTATTTTCCGCTAAGCAAAATTTTCAGTCCCAAATATAATAACCACAAAGATCAAATATATCAAGAAAGATATGAACACAAAAAATATATCTATAAGTAGTACACTAAGAGCCTTAATCACTTTATTCTTCCCGCTTAATCGAAACAGCTTTAACAGCTTCGTTCTTATTTTCATGTAATCGAATGTAAACAGCGGAATAAATATTACATTAACAGCCATATATACTACTGCCATAAGATTATATAATTGTTTATAGAATCCGGTAAAGGGATTGTTACCCATTTCAAATCTGGAAAATATAAGAGTCCAGAATATTATATATGTAATAGCAATCAGCATATGAAACAGTTTGCCGCTCCGAAATCCTGGCAGAGCATATTTTTTAAAATTATATACCGGCTTCCTTTTATATGACTCAAGCGCCACTTTCATCTCGCCCACATTCTGATATCTTCTGTCCGGAGTAAAATCCGTTGCCTTATCCAGAACCTTCTTTAGATAATCCGACTCAGCCGTACTGCCATCAATATATTTATTATATAAATATAACAGCGTAGCTCCCAGACCATATATATCTGTTCTCCCGTCACTTTCTGTAAAGCCATACTGCTCCGGAGCAGCATATTCCCTGGTCCCCATTATAAATGTATCTTTAGCGTTATCACCGGTATATTCTCTGGAAATATCAAAATCAATAAGATAAACCTTACTATCTGACAGGATAACATTTTTAGGCTTTATATCACGATGAATCATCGGTGGATTCATCTGATGCAATATCATAAGTATATCCAAAAGACTTCTACCAATATGCACTATATATCTTACCAGCTCGTCCTGATTCATATAATACATATCTATATCCTCCAGATCACGCCCCTTAATATACTCTTCTATGATTATAAGACCATGCTCTGTTTCTATAAGCTCATATATCTGAGGAATCCCCTGAAGCCTCATATTTTTGAGCTTTCTGTAAATATCAATGGAGTAATTCTGACGAAGCTTACATACATAAAGCTTATCATCTATCTTACTTCTTACTATCTGTACGCCATGCTCCTGATCCAGCCACGATACAAGTTCATAGGAATAATCAATATATTCATTTACTATTTTTTGAAGCTCATTCATTGCTTTAACCATCAAAATAGATTATTATGTATAAAGTTTTTTAATTAGCAAATATTAGTATAATGGAGGTTCGATGTGAAAACAACCAATGATTTACTAAATATCCTTAATGAAACAAAGGATCCGAATGCTCTTAACAGTTATCTTGCAGACATCGAAAAATATAAGGATCTTAACTATATAGATTATTACGAAACCATACTAAAGGAAAATAATATCCAGAAAAGTGATATAGTCCGCCTCAGTGGACTGGATCGTACCTACTGTTATCAGTTAATGAACGGAACCAGAAAACCGGGCAGGGATTATGCCATCATACTCTCTATAGCTGCCCGAATGAATATCGGACAGGTTATCAGATATCTGGAATTACTTAATCTCGGCACACTGTACCCAAAAAACATCAGAGATTCTATCATTATCTATTCTATCAACAGGGAAATGACAGTTATCGAAACAAACGAACTCCTATACACCAAGGGAGAGAAACCTCTTGGTGAATAAAAACAACAAAATACACTCGCCCGGATATGAGCGAGTGTATATATTCAGATCATGCAAATATTCAGCATACATTATTCATCATATAAATATTCAACATACAAATATTCATCTTATAAATATTCAACTAATCAATATCTTTATGCTATGTATATCATATATAAAATACCAAAAGCTATTTTATATCAAATGTCTGGGAGCCAATCTCATCGCCCAGCATCCCGTCAGTAACCTTAAGCTCTACAGGTGTCTCTGTATCAGTAAGCTCATAAGCAACAGCATTCTCTACCGTGCCGCCCTCTTTGATTGTAGCAAGCTGCGAATCCCTAAAGGAATCATCCGGAAGAAGTCCTACATCCAGCTTATTTACAATATTCGGATCATTATCCTGATAGGCACTGACTACATATATCCAGGCGGTACTAGGTGTTATATCCTTTCCTGAAGTATTGGTTGTATTATACCAGAAGGCAATAACCGGATCCTTTCCATACTTATTTCCCTCCTCACCAGGCTGTATAATCTTATATTCAAGAATCTCCATAGTATAATCATCCAGAGTTATAACATTATTTTCAAACTTAGGTTCAACCTCTTCACTTTCCTCAGCTTCAGCTTCTGTTTCTGCTTCCTCTACCCCCTCAGCTTCTGTTACTTCATTTTCAGCTTCTTCAGTTTTCTCCTCAGAAACAACCTCTGTAGTACCGGTCTCTGACTTGTCATCGCTGTCCTTTCTGGTTGCAGCACCTACTATACCGATAACGAGCCAGACAGCACATATTCCAAGAGATATCTTGGAAAGCGTCTTACTTTTTCCGTTCTTATTGGTAAGATCGATTATAGCCAGAATAAGTCCGATTAAAAATGTACATCCAAGAATCGAAAGTATTAAAGACGCTATGCCAAGCCCTGAATGACCTCCACTTTTTTCATTCATAAAAAACATCCTCCTTCATACAAATATCGTTTTACTTTCTAAAGCAGGTTATATATTTAACCGCTCTAATAAAACGAATTATACAAAAGCAGGATGTTGATTTGGTATGCAGGCTGCACACATTAAAAACCTATGAGAACATCTGTCACTCCACGCATTAAAACCTGAGTCTATTTCCACAATTCGGACAGAAGTTTGATCCTGTTGTAGGAGTCCCACATTCCGGACAGAATTTTGGATAATTTGGTACCGGAGCAGGATTTACAGCCTGAGCAGATGCGACAGTTTTCATCGCCTGCTCCATTGCTTCCTGCTGTTTCTTTGCAAGCTCCTCCGGACTCATTGATGCTACCATCCTGGATCTATCTAACTTTTCTATGAACTCAAGAGCATCCGGTGTTGGAGCAATAGAAGTTACATTCACTGATGATACTATAAAACCATTTTTAGTAAGCATTGATGCTATATCTTCATTTATACCCGACACCTGAGAAGCAAGTTCCCTATATGAACACTTGCCAAATCTTTTCTGCATCGCACTCATCACAGACAAATTAATACTTTTTTGAGCAATAGAATTAAGTGTTTCCTCGTCAAATGAATTATGCCCAATCTCCACCTTACCACCAACAGTCAAAAAGACAGTTCCATAGTCAGGATCCATAAAATTAACTTGTTCATTAAAATCAACCTTCACCGCCATAACAATACCTTCCTTTCACATAAAAAATCACTACATTTATCATTATAACACAAAAAAGTGACAAGGGGACAGGCACCTTGTCACATACACTAAATAAAAATATCCCCTGTCTAGTATTTTACTAAACAGGGGATATTTTTGGTGCGCCCGCAGCATACAAGTCCGCATTAGATCAGTTTTGCAAGTATCTCGTTACTTCTCGAAACAAATCTGGTAAGCTCATCAGCCGTAAGCGGCTTATTAGCAAGTATAGCAAGATCATATAACTGACAGCAGATGGTTGGAGTTATCTCTTCTTCCGGATTATCCAGTATATACTTAACAAGCTTATTGTTGGAATTCAGCACAAGAGTTTCAGAATCCTTTCCGAAGTTCATGCCCATTCCGCCCATTCCGGCTTCAGCATACATTTTCATCATCTCTGCCATACGTCTGTCAGCTTCAGACTGAGTAAGCATAGAGGAAACATTTTCATCCTTAAGTGATTCAACTTTAATCTTAATGCTCTCTACATTAAGAGCTTTCTTGAATATCTCTGTAAGAGAATCTGTATATTTCTTCTCATCCTCTTCTGAAAGTGCCTCACCCTTGAAGGATGCACTTACATCAGAATCAATACGCATAAACTTGACCTTATCGTCCTTGGCTTCCATAGTAGTGATGTATGGATTATCAATATTATGTGTCAGATATACAGCATCGATGCCCTCATCCTTAAACATCTGGATATATCTCGCCTGAGTTTCAGCATCAGAAACATAGAATACCTGATTCTCGTGAGTTTCCTTGGCTGCCTCAAGATATTCCGGAAGTGTTATATATTTATCTTCAAGATTCTTGAATATCATGTAATCCTTCATCTTTTCATCAAACTTGTTATCTCTCAGACAACCAAACTTGATAAACGGTGACAGGTCATCCCACAGACTCTCATACTTTTCTTTATCATTCTTATACATTCCGATAAGCTTATCAGCAACCTTCTTGGTAATGTAATCAGATATCTTAGCTACAAAGCCATCATTCTGAAGAGCTGAACGGGATACATTAAGAGGAAGATCAGGACAATCAATAACACCCTTAAGCACAAGCAGAAACTCAGGAATAACCTCCTTAATATTATCAGCAACAAAGACCTGATTATTATAAAGCTTTACAGTTCCCTCAAGCTTGTCCATATTTGGATTCAGCCTTGGGAAGTAAAGTATTCCCTTGAGATTAAACGGATAATCCATATTAAGGTGTATCCAGAACAGCGGTTCCTTGAAATCCAGGAATACATGCTGATAGAAATCTATATAGTCCTCATCCTTACAATCCGCAGGGGTTCTTGTCCATAGAGGATGTATATCATTAAGAGGCTTAGGTTCATCCTTATCTTTTTCTTCACCCGTCTCATCGTCATCAGCCTCCTCAGAAGAATCAGAGCCTTCATCCGTCTCTTCATCTCCAACCAGGTCATCCTCTTCTTTCTTAGCCTTTTTCTTTGCCTCAGCCTTCTCAGCATCAACAACCTTTGCCTCGGCTTCTATTTCTTTATCCAGCTCTTCCTTTGCCTTATCTTCATTTATGTAATATATCTCGATAGGCATAAATGAACAGTATTTTCCAATAACTTCCTTTACTCTGTACTCATTAGAAAATTCCAGTGAATCATCAGCAAGATAAAGAGTTATAGTAGTACCTCTCTCCAGTCTGTTGCCCTCACCCATCTCATAGGTAAGACCTCCATCACTTTCCCAGTGAACAGGTGTCGCATTTTCACTATATGATAATGTATCTATAGTAACCTTCTCAGCTACCATAAAAGCAGAATAGAATCCAAGTCCAAAATGTCCTATGATCTGTTCGCTCTGATCCTTATCCTTATATTTCGCAAGAAAATCTGCAGCTCCGGAAAATGCTATCTGATTAATATACTTCTCCACTTCCTCAGCGGTCATACCTATACCATTATCTTCAAAGGTAATAGTCTTATCCTTAGGACTAGAGGATACAGTTACCTTATACTTTGTTCCGTCCTCTACCTCAGCATCTCCCATTGATACAAGTCTCTTAAGTTTGGTAATTGCATCAACACCATTAGATATCAGCTCACGAATAAATATATCATGATCTGAGTATAACCACTTCTTGATTATAGGGAATATATTCTCACTATCAATTGAAAGATTTCCCTTTTTTTGTGCCATTATAATGCGCCTCCATTTCTTTCTTGAATGTTATATAGTGCCAAAAATAATATTGACGACCAAATCTTTGAATATAATAGAACTAAACATCGAGAATGTCAATAAAAAATTAGCACTCTTTAAAGATGAGTGCTAACAGAATTTAGAAAATTATTTCTCTCACCCCCTCCCCAAACAGCTCTTCTTAGCAATGATACACATACTGATACCGCATTTTATATACAAAGCAAAACCTCAGGTCATAGACCTGAGGTTTAGGAAAGGATGGTTTTTAAGTATTATTAAGAATCTGTTCTATTTGTTACAATTATATTAACATAACCCTTGTAATAAATCAACAAATTTTTTAGGTAAAATTGCACAAATTTCAAGGGCTGGGACCGCTTAAAAATCAAATCAAAGACGTGATTTTTACCAAAAAGTAATATTTTGTCGATTTATGTAAACTATTTTTTACAAATTCTTTACATTTCGTTTTCCATTTTATCAACTAATTGCATCTGTATTTCATCACAATCTTCTTGATACCATAATCGGATTGTATTAAACTGAGAAAGTATTTCTACGCATCACTGATTTATATTTCATCAGTGAAATAATCAATAACGAGGTAACTAATATGGCACAGCTTTGGGGCGGACGCTTCACAAAGGAAACAGACAAAATGGTTTATAACTTCAACGCATCTATCTCCTTTGATCAGAAGTTCGTAAAACAGGATATAACCGGCAGCATAGCTCATGCTACTATGCTTGGCGAAACAGGAATAATCAGCAAAGAGGAATCAGAGACCATCGTAAAGGAACTAAAGAGTATTTTAAGCGAAGTTGAAAACGGCACTCTGGAAATCTCCGAAAAATATGAAGATATACACAGCTTCGTAGAGGCAACTCTTATTGACCGAATCGGTGACACCGGCAAAAAGCTTCACACAGGCCGCAGTCGTAATGATCAGGTTGCACTGGATATGAAAATGTACACACGCGATGAGGTTCTGGCGGTACGAGAACTAGTAAAGGAACTCATGACTACTCTTCACGGTATGATGAAGGATAATCTTACTACCTACATGCCGGGCTTTACCCATCTGCAGA
>DGRT01000042.1 GCA_002391105.1 Lachnospiraceae bacterium UBA4381
TTTTATTATCAGGACAAGTCGGTTAAGCAGATGTATGCTGATTACTGGACAAAGGTTAAGGCTTATTGATTATATTATATTGATATAATTAGGAGATGAATGTGACATGCTGTTTATAGCTATGGTTATATACAATAAGAGTATATCTGATGTAATGTCGCGTGATGTAACGAAACGGCTTATAGAACATCATGGAGAGGGAAAAGCGAAGCTGATAATAATAGATAATTCAGACAGTAAAAGGTATATGGTGCCTGACGCGGAAATGAGCAAATATGTTGCTGCGAGTGGCATAGCATATATTCGTATGGGTGAAAATGCCGGACTGTCAAAGGCTTACAATAAAGCGCTTGAATATGCACTCCGGGAGTCTCAGAATCCGAAAAATGATTATCTGCTATTGCTGGATGACGATTCGAATCTTTCCTATGATTATCTGAGGGCTGTGTATCTGAGTGCAAAGGATCCCAGAAGAGAGACAGACGGTATAAATGTCATAACAGGTCTTATCGAAAGTGGTGGAAGACCTATGTCGCCTGTGAAGGGATACAGGTTCATCTTCAGGGATTCGGATTATATAGTAAATCAAGGTGTATTTGAAGATATATGCTGTATAAACAGCGGTACAGCCATAAGACTGGACAGTCTTGAAAAAGTAGGTGGCTTTGACGAGACTCTGTTTGTAGATATGGTTGACTATGTTCTGATGTATAATCTCAGCCGGCATGGGCTCAACAGGGTTCTGGTGCTTGGTGAAAAATTCGAGCAGTCTTTTTCCGGAAGAACAAAGATGAACAGACTCAGGGCCAGAGAAAGATTTAAGATATACAAAAAGGATTTTATGAGATACTGTGAGATAGTTGGTAAGTCTCCGGCTTATGGCAGGCTGAATCTTCTGAAGAGAAGAATAGCTATTGATATTAAATCAGGTAAAATATGACATAATTATAAGGTGCATTTGATGCTGAATTATGCTAATATATTAGTTTGATGGTTAACTGATTAGTTCGGTTATTTTGCAGCTGATGTACCGGTTCGTAAAGGGTGAAGTGAAGGATGGAGATGTAACTTGGAGGAAGAAAAAAATATAGAGAATACAATAGAAAATACAGTAGAAAATACAACAGAAAATACTATAGAGAATACAACGGAAAATACTATAGAAAATACATCTGCAAATAAAACAGATGAAATAAAAGAAACAGATATAAATTCAGGCGAGACCAAGATAAATAAACGCATTGACTTTATAGATGTAAGACTTATGCTTACCTTGGCAGGAGCGGGCTGTATCATAGGACTGTTTTACCTGTTTATAGGAAAGATTGGTGCGGTTTTTGGTGTTGTGGGAGAGATTCTTAGTGCGATGTCACCTATTATAATAGGCTGCATAATAGCATTTCTCCTTAATCCGGTTGTCAACAGACTCAGAAATGATCTGAAAAAAATCGTCAGTGCTGTCTTTAAGAAATTTGATGAGGATAAGGTCTATAAGGTGTCGCATGGAATATCGGTTTTTCTTTCTATAATTATGTTTATTGCAATTATAACAGCTCTTTTGTGGATACTTATACCATCGCTGTATGACAGTATCAATAAGCTGTATAATAATCTGGACAACTATGCGACAAATATAGAAAAGTTTGTTCTGAAAATCGTAAGGAACAAGCCTCAGCTTTCAGAGATGGTCAATAACTATCTGGAAGATATTGAGACCAGTATTAGAAGTGTACTGACAGATACCCTGCTTCCCAATATGGATACTGTAGTTAAGTCTGTTACAAGTGGTATAGTAGGCGGGCTTAAGTTTGTTCTTAATTTTGTAGTTGGAATAATTGCGGCTATATACATACTTTTCAGTAAGGATAAGTTTACTGCCCAGGGTAAAAAGATAGTTTATGCATTCGTGAGCAGAGAAAAAGGAAATGATATCTTAAGCGTTATAGAGTATGTTGACGGAGTGTTCAGTGGATTTATCAGTGGCAAGATTATAGATTCGATCATAATAGGTATGATATGCTTTATATTCTGCACTATAGTTTCCATGCCTTATGCACTGCTTATAAGTGTTATCGTAGGAGTGACTAATATTATACCTTTCTTTGGCCCGTTTATAGGTGCTATACCTTCGGCAATTCTGGTTTTTGTTGAATCTCCTAAGCTGTGTGTTGTATTTGTTATATTCATCATCATACTTCAGCAGGTGGATGGAAACATTATAGGTCCTCTTATTCTTGGAGATACAACCGGACTTTCCAGCTTCTGGGTGCTCTTCGCAATCCTTGTGGGTGGAAATCTGTTCGGATTTACCGGAATGGTTCTGGGAGTACCGACCTTTGCCTGTCTATATACGATGGCAACGCTGCTTCTAAGAAAATCTCTTAATAAGAGAGGGCTGGATAATGATACAGATTTCTTTGTGGCACTTCGGCGGATAGATGAAGATGGAAATCCGGTCAAGGGTCCGAAGAAAAGAATTGAGTCGAATTCCATGAAAAAGAAGAGAGAGAGGCAGTTAAAACAGCTTCAGCAGTCAAAGGAGTTTCTGGATAAGGTTACTCATCACGAGAAGAAGCAGTAAGATTAACATTTGATAGTTTCGGTTACATTTGCTAACTGATATATAAAGCAGATATTTTATTTGGAGGAAAGATAAATGGCTAAGTTTGATCACAAGATGATTGAAATGAAGTGGAATGAAAAATGGGAGAAGGATCCGGTAAATGTGAACAGCGAAGACAAGGAAAAGTATTACTGTCTCGATATGTTTCCGTATCCTTCAGCTAACGGACTTCATGTAGGACACTGGAGAGGATATGTTATCTCTGATGTATGGAGTCGTTACCAGATGATGCATGGAAAGTATGTTATCCATCCTATGGGCTGGGATGCATTTGGTCTTCCTGCAGAGAATTTTGCTATCAAGAATGGAATCCATCCATCTATTTCCACGGCATCTAATATTGAGAATATCAAGAGACAGATAAAGCAGATAGCTGCTATATATGACTGGGATATGGAAGTGAATACAACCGATCCTGATTATTATAAGTGGACGCAGTGGATATTTGTCCAGATGTTTAAGAAAGGGCTTGCCTATGAAAAGGAGATGCCTATCAACTGGTGTCCATCCTGTAAGACTGGTCTTGCCAATGAGGAAGTAAAAGATGGCAAATGTGAAAGATGTGGCTCAGATGTAACAAAGAAGAATCTCCGTCAATGGATGCTGAAGATCACAGCCTATGCTGACAGACTTCTGGCTGATCTTGATAAGCTGGACTGGCCTGAAAAGGTTAAGAAGATGCAGGCAGAGTGGATTGGAAAGTCTGAAGGCGCAGAGGTTAATTTTCCTGTAGATGGAAGAGATGAGGTAATAACAGTCTATACCACCAGACCGGATACTCTTTACGGAGCTACTTTTATGGTGCTGGCTCCTGAGTCAGAGCTTGCTTCAAAGCTTTATACACCGGAGACAGAAGAAGCAGTTAAGGATTATATATATCAGACATCACTTAAGTCATCTATCGACCGTATGGCAGATAAAGAAAAGACAGGTGTTTTCACAGGCTGCTATGCAATCAATCCTCTTAGTGGTGCCAAGACTCCTATCTGGCTTTCTGATTATGTTCTTGCTGATTATGGTACAGGAGCTATCATGTGTGTTCCTGCACATGATGACAGAGACTTTGAATTTGCAAAGAAATTCGACCTTCCTATTATTCAGGTCATAGCTCCTACACTGGAGGAGGTTCAGGATGGAAATGAGATGACGGAGGCTTATACTGCTGCATCAGGTATTATGGTCAATTCCGGAGAATGGAATGGCATGGAATCGGCAGTTCTTAAGAAAGAGGCTCCTCATATAATAGAAGAGAAGGGCTATGGAAAGGCTACCACCAATTATAAGCTGCGTGACTGGGTATTCTCACGTCAGAGATATTGGGGTGAACCTATTCCTATTGTTCATTGTGAGAAGTGTGGCTGTGTTGCAGTTCCTGAGGAGGAGCTTCCGCTCAGACTGCCTGATGTTGAAAAGTATGAACCAACAGGTACAGGTGAATCACCACTTGCAGCGATTGATGAGTGGGTAAACTGCACTTGTCCTCAGTGTGGTGGTCCGGCTAAAAGAGAGACTAATACCATGCCGCAGTGGGCCGGTTCTTCCTGGTACTTCCTCAGATATATAGATGTTCATAACGATAAGGAGCTTGTATCGAGAGAGAAGGCTGACAAGTATCTTCCGGTAGATATGTATATCGGTGGTGTAGAGCATGCTGTTCTTCACCTGCTTTATTCAAGATTCTGGACTAAGTTCCTCTATGATATAGGTGTAGTTGGCTTTGATGAGCCATTTAAGAAGCTGTTTAATCAGGGTATGATCTGTGGACGCGACAGAGTAACCGGCAAGCCTACCAAGATGAGCAAGTCTCTTGGTAATATAGTATCTCCTGATGATATAGTACGTGATTATGGATGTGATACACTTAGACTGTATGAGCTTTTTGTTGGTCCTCCGGAAGCAGATGCTATCTGGGATGATGCTGGTATAGACGGTATCTACAGGTTTATAAAGAGATTCTATACGGTTGTAATGGATAATATAGAGAAGTCTAAGGAACAGGAGATTCCTGAAACAGAGGAGACACTGAGACTTAGAAATGGTCTTGTTAAGGCTGTATCTGAAAGGCTTGAAAGCTTCAACCTTAATACTGTAGTTTCTGCATTTATGGAATATAATAACAAATTTGTAGATATTACCAAGACTACCGGAGTTGACCTGGAGACTCTGAAGACTGCAGTAAGACTGATTGCTCCATTTGCTCCGCATCTTGGTGAAGAGCTCTGGGAGGCACTTGGTGGTACTGCTTCAGTATTTGAGCAGAGCTGGCCTGAGTTTGACGAAAAGCATCTTGTAACAAACGAGATAACACTTCCTGTTCAGGTTTCCGGAAAGACCAGACTTACTATAAATGTTCCTGCTGATGCTTCTAAGGATGAAATATTAGAGGCTGCAAAGAATGCACTGGGAAGCAGACTTGAGGGCAAGACAATTATTAAGGAAATATATGTACCTGGTAAGATTATCAATATTGTTGCTAAATAATGAAATGGTAATAATGGCGTCAAAGCTTGTATTTGGCGCCATTATAATATTGGTGGATATATATCATAAAGAGAAGACTTTGATATGTTCAGACGTTATGTTAGAAGAAATTTAATAGCAATGCTGATACCTGTAATAGTCATGGAGATACTCGTTATCTTCATGACTGTTCAGCTTGGTCTTCTGGATGACTATAGAAGCTATGAGATAACCGATATGAAGGATCTTGAATTATATTACATGGAAGGAAAGAGGAATGTTGTTATTCAGGTAGATGATCCTCTTACCTACGCCGGATTTGATGCGGCTTCTGATGAAGGAAAACAGGGAAGCTATTATTATCAGTTTAATGGAGACAGTATCAGACTTTTTATTCTTAAGGATGAGACTATACGTGCCATAAATTTTGGGGAGAATAACAGGGTATATGCCAGAATTATCCGTGATGAGGTTACTGCCGGTTATATAGAAAAAGAATATACCTCTGAAGTAGGCCTTGGCGATGGACTTTTTGATGGCTTTGTGGAACCTATAATAATTGATGAATTAAGCTATCCGGAATTAAAGATAAAGGGGATTAGATACGTCAACCTTGCTGCCAGAGTAATGCTTGCGGGTACCTGGTTATATATGCTTGTTGGATTCTGCTTTCCGGTTCTTGCATTTGGTTACCGCAGTAAGAAGATGTTTAAGAATCGGAGAGAAATGCTTAGTGTCATGGATGCAGAGCTTGAAGACAGTCTCCTTAGATCATCTGGCCATGAGTTTGTTACTTACAACTATCTGGTATATATTTATCTTTCGCGTATTGAGGTGATAAAGAAGAGTGATATTAATATGGATAGTGACGATGACCTGTATCTGGATGATGACTTTGAGGACGTAATTGAAGATGATATAGAAGATGATATAGAAGAAAATACATAAGAAAAATAAAGCCATCCGGTGTTTAGAAATATTCTTACACCTGATGGCTTCATTTGTCAGTTTAATATTTTGTGAATTAGACTGTTCTTAATCTATCTCGATATTATCAGCATTCTTTTTTGCTTCTTCAAGCTTTTCTTCAGCGGCTTCCTTAACCTCTTCAGCCTTGTCTTCAGCAGCTTCTTTAACTTCCTCAGCCTTTTCTGCTACGGCATCTTTGATTTCCTCGGCAGCTTCTTTGATGTCCTCAGCCTTTTCCTCGGCGGCATCGGAGATATCCTCTTTGATAGTTGTGTAGTCTCTGTTTTCTGCCGGCTCATCAAAGTCGATTATGATCTCGTCATCTTCAAAGATGTTATCATCGTTGGAAGCCTTCCACTCATCTACCTTATTCTTCAGATCTCTGGTAGCATCCTTTGCCTTACCCTTCAGATCATAAGCGGTTTCCTTGGCTTTCTCGGAGTAGGTCTTAATCTTGTTATCTACATCATATTTTTCATTTAAATCCTTGTAAGTCTGTGTTTCACGTATTTCCTCCTTGAAGAGATATGCAACACCGGCAACTGCAGCAGCGGCTGCTGTAATAGTAAATAAACTCCCCAATAATCCACGTCTGGCCATAATAAATATCCTTCCTTTCTGTTTGTTTTGTATATTGACTGAATAGCGAATATACTTGTCCTATAGAATCATATTTTAATTGATAGATATGGAAAAATCAATAGCTGCGTTTCAAAAAGCTGATTCTTGAATAGATATAAATGTTGTGTTAATCTATTGTGGCGAGGTTGATAGATATGAATATAAAAAATGACATTATTGAAGAAAAAAAGAAGATTGAACAGGAAAGGCTGGTGCTGGACAAGCGGTTTTCTGTTATTGCAGGGCTTAGGCTGGTAACATTTCTGGCTGGCATCGTTCTCCTGTTTATAGGACTGGGGGATGCTAAACCTTTACTTCTTGTACTTGGACTTGTGCTTCTTGTGGCATTTATAGTTCTTATCAGGTTTCATGGAGTTACCGATGAGAAGCTGCAGTCATTAAAGGCAAAGACGGAGGTTTTGGACAGGTATCTGAAGCGTATATCTGGAGAGTGGAGACATTTTAAAAATGACGGTTCTCTCTATCTTTCCAGAAATGATAATCTGTCACATGATCTGGATCTTCTGGGAAAAAATTCTCTTTTCCAGCTTATATCCATAGCCCATACAGAGGAAGGAAGAAGAAAGCTTGCAGAATCGCTTTCTCTTAAAAAGGATCATATCAGTGATGTGGACAGAAGATATGATGCTGTACAGGAGCTTGTAGGTAAGAACAGCTTTCTCTTTGATTTTGAATCTTATTCCGAGAGAATACTTGAGATTAAAGAGAAGGAGCTTCAGAGAAAGCTTGAGATAAGCGAGCTGGAGGAGGGCGGTAAATCGGAGACTGCTGAAGAAGCAGAGCCGGAGGTTAAGGATGCACGTTTTAAGGCATGGATGTTTTTGCCGATGCTTCTGGTTCCTGTAATGAACCTTGTGATGATAGTTCTGGTACTTTCGGGAAAGATGCCTCCGTCTTATATTCTTTTCACATTTATAGGCGGACTTGTTCTGACATGGGGACCTAAGACAGTCCTGGACAGCATCATTTCCCCTGTATATAAATATGGAAATGTAGCCGGAGATTATTTCAGGATGCTCAGTCTTGTAGCCGGAATCGAGTTTGAGACGGAGCTGCTCAAGAAGATTCATGACAGGATTACCAGTAGAGACGGACTTCTTGCGGCTGTCAGATCACTTGGTAAGATAGGCTCGTTAAATAATATTTCCTTTAATCCACTTGCTCATATGGTGCTGGCGGGATTTTTTGGATGGGACTACTATATAGCTCTTCTTGCATCCAACTGGAGTAAGAAAAATGAAAATGTTTTTGATGAGTGTATCGATGTGGTGTCTGATATAGAGGAACTTGGTTCGCTGGCTGTGCTTCCTATGATAAGAGCTACGACTAAGCCTGAGATCAGAATTGATAAAAATACAGAAAAAGGCCTTATTATGTCAGGTGTATATCATCCTATGATTGATCCTGCCACGGTTATATCAAATGATGCAGCACTGTCCGATAAGCTTACTATTATAACAGGCTCCAATATGTCTGGTAAGACTACTTTCCTTAGAACTATTGCTATAAATATGGTTCTGGGTTATGTGGGCTGTGGAGTTTGTGCTGAAAGCTTCAGTGTACCTTATGCTAGGATATTCACATCCATGAGAGTAATGGATGATGTGGGTGGTGGTATATCTACATTTTATGCTGAGATACTCAGGATCAAAGAGATGGCAGAGTATCTGGCACAGTCTCCGGATCTTCCTGCGATATGTATGATAGATGAGATATTTAAAGGGACCAATTCTGCTGACAGGATAGTAGGTTCTGAGGAGGCGCTTAAAAAGCTTTCCGGTGGAAATGCTATGGTTATAGTAACCACGCATGATTTTGAGCTCTGCGATCTTAAAACTGTGGCTGGTGTTCCGGCGGATAATTATCACTTTGAAGAATATTACGAAGGAAATGAACTGAGATTCGATTACAAGATCAAGGATGGAAGATGCAGTACCAGAAATGCGATGGCAATACTTAAAATGGCAGGTCTTGTGCAAAATTAACAAATATTTTTATAAAAAACTGACAATATGACGTTGACACATCTTCAAAATATTTGATACAATCATTATATCTGCATTGTAGTTTTTACATGTTTAAATGCAGAAAATTGATATATTATGTAATGTATGAGGAGGGATGGAACGATGGCATTACCAGCTAATATAACGGGCAGTGATAATAATGTACTTTCCATAGCGGCTTCGAACAACAAGGGGTTACTTATCAGATTCCTGAATGAGCAGGTTGAAGATGGATTCTATGCACTTGTTATAGATTATCTTAAAGATAGTAACTTCGATCTGAAGACTATGAACGTTGATGATGACGTTAAGGCTCAGTGCACCAAGCTGTATGAACTGGGAGAGTTTGTTGATGAGAACATCAAGGCGAAGGGAAGGTATGAGATTGATGAGTGGATAGAACCGCTCTTTAAGTTCGTATATGGCGAGATTGATCCTACCGATATTGATGCTCCTATTAATACTACAGGTATATATCGCTACAGTATTTGGCTGATATATCTGTATCAGAGAGAAAAGTTTGGAGAGGCAATGAGGCTTATTGGTGAGCGTATAGCCCCACTCCTTATTAATGTAAGCTATCAGATACTTGAGGATGATGACAGACCTAAGAACTTTGATAAGGCACTTCTGGGATATCTTGATCTTATCAATGTTGTTATGGATATGGGACTCCCAACATCACTTGCCAATTCCGATGCTTATATCAGCAATCTGGAAGTTCTTTATGATTATGTTGTTGAGGATCCACATGTTGGTAATGATTATAAGACACAGCTTTCTATAGGACTGTTCAATACATTTATTGCCAATAAGGATTACAATAAGGCATTTGAATTCTATGGTCTTAATGCTGAATATATTCCTATCGATAACATGGCTGTTTATGAAAGCTTCAAGGAGCTTATCAGAAATGTAAATACAACACAGGATACCAGCGTACTTAGCAGAAATGTTCTTACCGCTATATCCAAGCAGGAGCTTTATAATAAGAGAATTGATACTCTTATCAGTGAAGTCAGTGCATTTGTTAAGAAGGTATATCTCTATATTGAGAACGAGCCTGATATGAAGAAGAATCTTCAGATACTTGGTGCAGGTGCACAGCTTACAGGTAAGACCAATATCTTTGAAGGACTCTATGAATATAACCTTGTATTCTATGAGTGCGGTATCAAGGAGCTGGTTAACTCTGAGGTTACAGGGCGTCCTTGGGAAGAGAAGTATGAGATACTTGAAAAGCTCTATACTACTCTGAATGTTGTATTTGATGGCTATAATGTATATGAGCTTTCTAACAAGATAGAGCATCAGTACGTAGAAATCACCTGGATAAATGATTATGTAAATGCTAATCCTTCACTTCTGAAGATGTTCTTTAGTATCAAGGAGAAGATTAAGGCATTTAAGGTACGTAAGAATGCTATCCTGGAGAAGTCCAAGACTAATTATGAGATTAAGCAGATGATCGATGATCGTCAGAAGACACTTGTATTCATGGCTGCTGAAGATATGATAGTTAATGGCCTTAACGGTGGAAGAATTGCTATCATCAATAGCGAATATGATACCAAGACAGCAGAGAAGATGCTTATTAAGACTTATGACGATATAGTAGTTCCTGCCAGATATAGAAAGAATGATTCCTCCTCATCTTCACGTGGTCTCTTTGGTAGAGCGGCTGCTCCTCAGATGGACAGTGATCTTAAGGCTCTTCTGGAGGATTCCAAGATTGAAGAGATGCTTCTTAAGTCAGAATGGCTATGGCATCAGCATGAAGGAAAGGGTCAGCCGGAGCAGTCACCTCAGGAGGCTACATATTCAGTTGTATGCCTTATCAAGGCTACTGAGAAGCTTCTTGATAAGAAGGGCGGCGGAACAAGCGTAAAGGCTGAGTCAACTCCTAACAAGAAGGTTATCATTACAAAGACAGGTAAGGTTATAGAGCTTTCAGATGAAGGATCATCCTCTTCATCAGGTTCAAATGTAACTGTTACTCCTTCTGTAGTTGATAATATCAATAACCTGCAGAGTATTCTTAAGGATAAGTCAGATGAAAATGTTGACTATGTTAAGGACTATGTAAATGACTGGATCGATACTCTTATGAAGGCTAAGTTTGATATGGATACAATGCTTTCACTGTTTGAAGCAGAAGAGCTTAGAACCAAGACCTTCCAGGTTCTTAAGAAGCTTAGAGCAGACATCCTGTAAGATAGAGAAGTTATTCTCGCTAAGTTATTATTTGAAATTAAAAATGCGTCATGTCAGAATTGACATGGCGCATTCTTTTTGTTTGATGCTTTGAAGAAGACGTCTTTTTTTGTTTAATGACTTGAAGAAGACGTTTTTTGTTTAATGCTTTGAAGAAGACGTCTTTTTTGTCGGGGCTGTCTTCATTTTATGATGTAATACGTGAAGCCAGAACCATATGAAAGGCTTTTCGATGATACGTTTCAGGACTATCTGTATCTCTTCTTTTTTATCAATCTGTTTTACCAGAATCGAGTGAAGCCTTGCGTTGTTGGCTCCCCATATATCGGTGTAGAGCTGGTCGCCGACAAAGATTGTATTTCTGGTACTGGTTCCCATTTTCTTCATAGCTTCCCGGAAGCCCCTGGTTTTGGGTTTGCCGGCTTTATATACATAGCAGCCGTTAACCTCGTCATTGAAGCTTTTTACTCTGGGCTCTTTATTATTGGAAACAAAACAGAACTTAAAACCTATTTCCTTTAATCTTTTGAAAAGTGCCCTGGATCTTTGGTCGTGCATGGCATTGTGAGGAACCAGAGTATTATCGATGTCAAATATTACGCCCCGGTATCCCAGTCTGTAGTATTTCTCAAAATCAATAGAATAGGTTGAATCATAGTATTCAGTTGGAAATAAAAACCTTGCCATAGCTTCCTCCCGGTGGTTGACATAACTCGAATATATTCTCTAATGAAATTAAAGTGAATAATGTATTAGTTGAAAAAACTATATACAGCTTCCGCGGCTTTTCTGGTCATACCCTGCACATCGCATAGCTCATCAATAGTGGCCTTACGTATCGCTTCAACATCCTTAAAGTGGAGCAGCAGTGCTTTCCTTCGGGAAGGACCTATACCTTCTATGTCATCAAGTATTGAATGAGTCTGTTCTGTGCTTCTAAGCTGCTTATGATAGGTAATTGCAAATCTGTGTGTTTCATCCTGAAGGGCAGTGATCATATTGATAGCTTCGCTGCCTTTTTGGAACTCCACTTCCTTATCCTGATAATAAAGTCCTCTGGTGCGGTGATTATCATCCTTTACCATGCCGCATACCGGGATATCCAGTCCGAGACTGTCCATAACCATTTCTGCTATATGAACCTGACCTTTACCACCATCCATCATTATAACATCGGGAAATGTACCAAGCTGTTCGTTGGTATATCTTCTGGATAAGACTTCCTTCATGGAGGCGTAATCATCAGGTCCTTCAACGGTTTTGAGACGGAATTTTCTGTAAGCATTACGCTTTGGCTTTCCATTTTCAAAAACCACCATGGAAGCAACGCTGTGATAACCTGATATATTGGATATATCAAATGCCTCCATACGAGATACATTTTCCAGACCAATCAGATCGGCTATTTCCTGACAGGCTCCGGTGGTTCTTTTCTCAAGTCTTTTGATTCTTTCTATATCCTGTTCAAGAACAAGTCTGGCATTGTCGGTTGCGAGCTTTATAAGGTCTTTTTTCTCGCCCTTCTGTGGTACCAGAATCTGAACCTTGTGTCCTTTTCTTTCTGAAAGATAGTCAGTTATTACCTGATCCAGATCTACAGGAGTGACTGTAAGTATCTTTTTAGGAATAAATGGAATACCTATATAATACTGTTTTATAAATTCAGACACGATGTCGGAGTCTGTATCGGAAGGATCAGATGCCATGTGATGATTCTCACGGCCGATTAAGATGCCGTCACGGATGAAAAATATCGCTATTACGGCATCGCTTTCATTTCTCGCCAGAGCGATGATGTCCATATCGTCAGAATTGGTATTTTCTACTCGCTGTTTCTGGGAGATACTGTCGATGCTCGATAGAAGATCACGCATTTCGGCAGCCTTCTCAAAGTTCATTTCTGATGCATAACGTGTCATGCTTTCCTTTAGAGAGTTCTTTATATCCTTTGTGTTGCCGTTAAGAAAGCTGATGGCACTTTCTATATTCTTCTTATATTCCTCAGAGGTAATCAGCCCTGCACAGGGGGCAGTGCACTGGTTTATCTGATAATATAAGCATGGACGCTGATCTGTTTTTTCTGTATCCAGCTCCTTGTTGCAGTTTCTTATCTTAAATAGCTTTTTAACCAGCATTATAATATCATGAACTGCTTTTCTGTCAGTATAGGGACCGAAGTATAATGCCTTATCCCGGTTCATTCGGTGACTCATCATTATTCGTGGAAAGGGTTCATTAACTGTGATTTTTATATATGGATAGCCTTTGTCGTCAGTCATCAGTGTATTATACTTGGGGCGGTGTTCCTTGATGAGATTACATTCAAGTACCAGCGCTTCCATTTCTGATTTGGTTACTATATATTCAAAGTATGCTATCTGCGATACCATTTTAAGAATCTTGGGTGAATTATTGTGACCGTGACCGGCTCTGAAATACTGTCTCACTCTGGAATGGAGATTCAGTGCCTTTCCGACATAAAGTATGGCCTCGTTCTTGTCGTGCATTATATATACGCCCGGTTTTTTAGGCAGTTTATTCAGTTCTTCTTCGATATCAAATATTTCCATATTAAACAGATATTACCTCCGATACTTTGCCGGTAACTATTATACAACGACACATAAAAATTGAATAGTGAAAAAATGTATCTTATGGGGTATAATGATAAGCGTTGGTTATTATTCTGAGTTAACCGTGAATTGTAATGTATCAATCGGTATGCATGAATAGAAAGACTGCATACCTGTCTGCTTGATACGTAGAAATAGTGAAATATGGGGAGGTATAAGTGAAAGAAGAGTATAGTGTATCGCTTACCAAGTTCATTGAAAAGATGAACCTAAAGAATTATACTCCGGGTATTAATACAGATGATATACATATCATCGATCCGGATATTAACAGACCGGCGCTTCAGTTGGCCGGATTTTTTGAACACTTTGATGATACCAGAGTTCAGATATGTGGAAATGTAGAGCATGCATACTTAGCTGATATGCATACCAGAGAAGAGAATATCGAAATATTTGATAAGCTTTTTAAATATAATATTCCATGTCTTGTATTCTGTCGTGACATCGAACCATATGATTTTATCATTGAAGCAGGGAATAAGCATAATGTTCCCGTACTCAGCAGCAGTGCTACCACATCTTCCTTTGTTCATGAGACTGTACGTTATCTTCATGAAGAACTGGCTCCGAGAATCAGCGTTCATGCGGTGCTGGTGGATGTATTTGGAGAAGGTGTACTGATAATGGGAGACAGCGGTATAGGTAAAAGTGAGGCTGCGCTTGAACTTATCAAGAGAGGTCACAGACTTGTGGCGGATGATGTAGTTGAGATCAAAAAGATAAGTGACGACACGCTTATAGGTCAGTCACCTGAGATAACGAGACACTTTATCGAGCTGAGGGGTATCGGAATCATAGATGTAAAGACTATGTTTGGTGTAGAATGTGTTAAGCTTTCCCAGCAGGTGGATCTGGTTATCAAGCTTGAGGAATGGGATAAGGATGCGAATTACGACAGGCTTGGTCTTACAGATAATCATGTGGAATTCCTTGGTACCAAGGTTGTATCTCATTCTATTCCTATCAGACCCGGCAGGAATCTTGCCATCATAGTTGAGTCTGCCGCTGTTAACCACAGACAGAAGAAGATGGGCTATAATGCTGCACAGGAAATGTATAACAGAGTGACCAGAGGACTTGGGGGAAATTAAAATATATTTTCAAAGCCTGCATCACAATGCATCATAATATGAAAAAACGGAGGAACATAAAATGTCAAAATATGTATATGGAGTTGATATCGGAGGTACTACTGTAAAGATTGGACTGTTTTCGGTAGAGGGAGAGCTTCTGGAGAAGTGGGAGATAACTACCAGAACAGACGAAGGCGGTGCTTATATTCTTTCTGATATAGCAAAGTCCGTAGAAGAAAATATGTCTGCAAAGGGCATAAAGAAGGAAGAGGTAAAGGGCGTTGGAATGGGTGTACCCGGTCCTGTTAAGGAGGATGGTACAGTTGTTAAATGTGTTAATCTTGGCTGGGGAGTATTTAATGCTGCTGAGGAACTCAGTTCACTACTTGGACTTCCTGTAAAGGTTGGAAATGATGCAAATATGGCTGCCCTGGGTGAATACTGGCAGGGTGGTGGAAAAGGCTTTAACAGTGTCATCATGGTAACACTCGGTACAGGTGTTGGTGGTGGTATCATCATCAACGGAAAGATGCTTGCAGGAGTAAATGGAGCAGGTGGAGAGATAGGTCATATGACTATCGATCTGGATGAGCAGGATGTATGTAACTGTGGTAAGAAGGGCTGCCTCGAACAGTATGCTTCAGCAACCGGAATAGTCAGACTTGCCAACCGTGCTCTGCAGACCTCTGAAAAGCCTTCCAAGCTGAGAGAAGCAAAGTATATTTCTGCAAAGGAAATCTTTGACTGTGCCAAGTCAGGAGATAATCTTGCTCTTGAGCTGGTTGAAGAACACGGAAAGAGACTTGGCTATGCGCTTGCCAATATAGCCTGTGTAGTAGATCCTGAGGCATTTGTAATCGGAGGCGGAGTATCAAGAGCCGGTGATATACTTATCAATGCTGTTAAGAAGTATTATCAGGAATATGCTTTCCATGCCTGCAGAAATACTCAGTTCCATCTTGCTACTCTTGGGAATGATGCCGGAATGTATGGTGGAGCAGCTTCTGTTCTATAGTGAAATATGACAATTAAAGCTGACCTTTAATGTAAAAATTGACCAATTTTGTTGATTGAAAAAAAGGGCTCTATAATGTAGTATAATACTTTATAGAGCTTTTTTTGATGCTTGTTTTAAGTACTAATATTTTATCGGATGTAAATAATGGAATATAAAATACTGAAAAATGAACCTATGTCAGGACATACAACCTTCAGGGTTGGCGGTCCTGCAGATATATATATTATACCTGAATCCAGAGAGGGACTGCTGGAGGCAATCCGGGATTATAGTGTAGATGGAGTGAGACCTCTTATTATAGGTAAGGGAAGCAATCTTCTGGTATCTGATAAAGGAATCAGAGGTGCTGTAATAGAGATTGGAGAGGAGCTGGGCGGAGTTCAGCTTGATGGTCAGAGAATCTATGCCGGAGCCGGAGTAATGCTTTCAAAGCTGGCTAAGACTGCCTATGAAAATGGTCTTACCGGATGTGAATTTGCTTCCGGAATTCCCGGAACTGTGGGCGGTGCTGTATTTATGAATGCCGGTGCCTATGGTGGGGAGATCAAGGATATAATCGAATATGCAGATGTGATTATGGATGGCAGGTTTCAGAGGATGTCGTGTGATGAGCTTCAGTTTTCATATCGTCACAGCAGATTAATGGAAGAGGATATTATAATCACCGGTGCAGGCTTCAGGTTTGAAAAAGGTAATCCTGAGGATATAGTTGCTAAAATGAATGATTTTAACCAGAGGAGGCGTGATAAGCAGCCTTTGGAATATCCAAGTGCAGGAAGCACCTTTAAGAGACCGGAGGGGTACTTTGCAGGAAAGCTTATAATGGATAGTGGTCTTGCCGGACGCAGTGTCGGAGGGGCTATGGTAAGCCCTAAGCACTGCGGATTTATCATAAATCATGATAATGCTACAGCAGAAGATATCTATAATCTGATACAGGTAGTTATCAGCGAAGTTGAAGAAAAGTTTGGGGTGAAGCTTGAAACTGAAGTAAGGCTTATCGGAGAGTTTTAGTTTTAGAGGAGAAGTATAAATTGAGATTTGTTATTGTTACCGGTATGAGTGGGGCAGGAAAAACAACTGTACTCAAGTCTTTGGAGGATATGAACTTTTTCTGTGTTGATAATCTTCCGGTTACACTTATTCCCAAATTTGTCGAGCTGACAAGTGATGCGGACTTTATTAATGATAAGGTGGCACTGGGGATAGACATAAGAAATGGAGATGCTCTTGGCGACCTGAGTGATATACTGAACAAGCTCCGCGAGAATAAGTTCCGTTTTGAGGTGCTTTATCTGGATGCTTCCAGTCAGGTGCTGGTTAAGAGGTATAAGGAAACCAGACGTGAACACCCTCTTGCAAAGAATGGCTCCCTTATGGATGGTATAAATGAGGAGCGTAAGAGGATAGAGTTTCTCAGCAATATAGCAGACTATACTATTGATACTTCCGGACTTCTTACCAGAGAGCTGAAGTCAGAGGTTGTAAAAATATTTGACAAAGATGTTGATTATACCAATATGATCATTACCGTAATGTCCTTTGGCTATAAGTTCGGAATACCACAGGATGCGGATTTTGTATTTGATGTAAGGTTTATGCCCAATCCTTATTATGAGGAGGGACTGAGACGAAAAACCGGAAATGATAAAGAGGTGCGGGACTATGTCATGCAGGCGGAGGAAAGCAGAACCTTTCTGAAGCAGCTTAGCGATATGATGACATTTCTTGCTAAGGAATATACTGAGAAGGAGCATAGACATCAACTGGTTATTGCAATAGGATGTACAGGTGGAAGACACAGGTCGGTTACTATAGCCAATGAGTTATATAATTCAATCAGTAAGCTTCCATATTCTGTCAGAGTGTTCCATAGAGATATTATTAATGATTCATATGTAAAGGGTGAGATTTGATGTCATTTTCATCTGAACTTAAATCTGAACTTCTTGATATATTTCCCAGATCTCTTCACTGCAGGATAGCGGAACTGTCGGGTATTATTTCTATAAGCGGAAGAACTGAAATACATGATGATAAGCCGGTATTCGTTATTCGTGTAGAAAATGACGGCATGGAAGAGAAGGTAATAAAGCTTCTGAAATCTGTTACTGAAACAGAAGAGCTTCCGGTGTATAAGCAGGATAAAGCGAAGCATCATAGAAAGCTTATAATATATGATGCTGATGTTATAGATGTAGTAAAAAAGAGATGTAAGCTTCAGGAGGATGGTCTCAGGTTTTTCGTAAAGGAAATAGTTACTGAGAGAAACTGCTGCAAAGCTTCTTATATACGAGGGGCGTTTCTTGCAGGAGGCTCTGTTGGTGCTCCGGAGAAATCCAATCAGCTCGAAATAGCCTTGGTATCGGAGAAGGAAGCGGAGCGTATTATTCGTGATATGAGTCTTCTTGGAGTGCAGGCGAAGAGTGTAAAAAGAAGAGATAGATTTATAGCGTATATTAAAGACGGAAATACTATTTCCAATCTTATAGGAATAATGGGGGCAACGACTGCTCTCATGAATTATGAGAATGCAAGAATAGTAAAGGACATCCGTAATAATATAAATAGAGAAGTAAACTGTGATGCGGCAAATATGGCCAAGACTGCCAATGCTGCAACGAGACAGGTGGAGGATATAAAGTATATACAAAGCAGGATGGGGCTGGACAAGCTGCCGGATAATCTTAAGGTTATGGCAGAGGTGAGACTAGCCAATCCTTATCTTCCTCTTGCTGAACTCGGAGCATATTTTAACCCCACGCTCGGCAAGTCAGGCATTAGTCACAGACTAAGAAAGCTTAGCCGTATCGCAGAAGAATTAAGAGATAAAGAGGAGAAATGATGATGACAAGTAAAAAGTTTGTAGTTAATATTCCTGAGTTTGATGAGGCTCGTCCTGTTGCTGAGATAGTACAGATAGCCAGTAGATTCAGCAGCAGAATCTTTCTTATATCAGGCTCGAAGAAGATAAATGCCAAGAGTATCATGGGAATGATGAGTCTTGGACTATGTAATAATGAGGAGATTGAAATCGAGGCAGAGGGTGATGATTCAGCCGGCGCAGTCGATGCTATAGTGAATTACATGAGTCCTGCGTCTCACTAATATGATTTTTGAAGAAACCTTGGTTCAGCGATTGAGTGGTGTGAATAATTAGCTTATTTTATAATTAGATTGGTTAAGTTTTATTGAATGAAAAAAGGCGTTATGTTATAATAAAGCGTACTGTGATTATATTCAGTAATAACTATTTTGTTGTGGAGGATAGGAGATGGGCTTTTTCAGCAACCTGGTGGATAAATTTACTTCACTGACTCCATTTGGTGGAGGTAAAAAATCAAATAAGAGTACTGTTGAACTTCAGTATGATAAAGCTATGAATCTGTTTGAGAATGCCAATGGTCAGGATGCTGTTGAGATTCTTGAGGGGATAGCAGATATCGGAATCAATGATCAGAGCTATAAACAGCTTGGTCTTGATGCCATGAAGGTGCTCAGCGAGTTTTATGAGAATGGAAGCTATAGCAATTCCAAGGTTGAGAAGGATATTAATAAGGCTGCCACATATCTTGAAAAATATACAAATCTTTCAAATGATCCTGATATGGTATATAAGGCTGCAAAGATGTATCTGGAGGCTCAGAACTTCTCAAAGGCTATAAGTCTGTTTGAAAAAGCTGCCAAATCCGGTGTGAAGTCCGCATACATGAATCTGGGTTCTATTTATGAAAATGGTCTTTCCCGTGTTGATGAATATGGTAATAAGAGTGAGTTTGTAGTTCCTGTTGATTATGACAGGGCTATGGCATGGTATAAGCAGCTTTCTGATATGGGTGATGAGAATGCCATGAAGGCATATGACAGAGTTGAGTATGCAAGCCAGCATACAGATTCTCTGGAGTTTGAGGAAAAGGATAAGCTCTATACTGAGATTTCTGAAAAGCGTAAGGAGAAAGGCAAGGAGCCAAGATACAAGATCATCGATCCTGCTTCTCTTCAGTATCAATATACATATATTCATAATCAGGTTGATGGATATATTCATAAGCTTCCTAAGGACTGGGTTAAGACTATCAACGAAGAAACAGATGAAGAGTACTATGCTCCTAATCTTACCTACAAAGACTTTGAGATGTATGTAAGCTATGACAGTATCCCAAGAGAATCCAAGAAGACTCTTGAGAATTACCTGAGATACTGTAATGATGCTTTTGATGAAGAGCTTCAGCTTAAGTCATACATAACTGAATATGCTGATGGTATAGTAACAACCTTTTATCATAAGGAAATGAATAAGGGTATCGTTACATTTGCCTTTTATCAGGGCAGACGTCTGGCATGTCTCAGATTCGTATGTGCTACTATGGAGATCATAGAGCAGTACGAAGAGATCATATTTGAAACAGCTAACTCATTTGCCTTTGTTAACCCTACACGTGTAAGTGATCAGAGTCTTAACAGAAAAGATAATCAGTACTACAGTGAGGCTGTATATTGCTATTATCTTGAGGACTATGAAGGTGCCATGACCAATGCAAAGCAGGCACTTAAGCTTGGATCTATCAAGGCAAGCTATCTGCTTATAGATCTTTACTTTGATAAGGATTCACCATATCGTGATGTAGAAAAAACCATAAGCTATGCCAAGCAGCTTTTTGATGCTACAAAGGATCCTGATCTTGCATTCCTTATTGGTAATATATTTGATCAGGAGCGTAAGGATTACACGAAGGCTCTTAAGTGGTATGAAGATGCAGAAAGACTTGGTCATAAGAGAGTATCCTTCTATCTTGGAAGATTCTACTACTATGGACTTCTTTCAACAGGACGTGATGGCGACAAGGCTATGAAGTATTTCCAGGAAGCCTCCAAGAATGGTATCACGGAAGCGGATGCTTATATCAAGGATCTTAAGGATCTTCATGGAGAGAATCTTCAGAGTGCTGTTGATAAGTGGGAAAGAGCAGTCAAGGCAGGTTCAGGTGCAACAGCTCTTAAGGTTGCTCTTATGAAGCAGTCACAGGTATTCTATATTGCAAATGATTATGAGATAGAGAAGGCTTTTCTTGAAGCGCTTGGACTCGGAAGTACCCAGGCTGCTTATGAGCTTGGTCGTATATACGAGAGACAGGAGCTGCTTCCGGATTTCCAGGGCGAAAAGAAGTCCATGAAGTATTTTGAAAAAGCCTTTGATAATAAGTACGAGGATTTTGATAAAGAGAATCTCTTTAAGGTTATACAGTATAAGGAAGAGAAGGATATTCCTGAGGAAGAGGTTATAAATCTTTATATGCAGAATGCAGCTATGGCTTATGTTCCTGCTGTGGATAAGGTTGTTGAAAAGGTTAAGTATCGTACTCCTCAGATTACTGAGCTTTATCATGTTCTTATGAGTACTGCCGAAGGTGGAGATGATTCAGCTATCATCTGTATGAATAAGCTGGAGAAGGCGTTCCCGGATCTGGTAATCGCTGAGCCTGCCAAGGATCAGAAGGTTATAGAGAATAAGTTCTTCAGACTTCTGGTTCCACGTGCCAGTGTTGCTACAATAGATGATGATGGCGGTACTATCAAGATAGCGGACTCTGTTGTTGAGTTTGCTGTAGCAGAGCTTCCTATCAAGGTTGATTCTGAAGATGATTATCTGAAGATTTACAAGTTGATACTTTCTGAATATCTGCCGGATGATAATGCGGATATTATTATAGCCAATTCCCGTATGATAGGTTCCGGTATGAGAGAATCCAAGGATAATATCCATAGCTTCAGCATACTTCTTATCAGTTCCAAGAACCAGTATCTGTTCAAGCTGAGTTCAAGGGATAGAAGACAGATGATTCAGTTTAAGGATGAGGTTACTCAGATAGCCAAGTCGCTTGTTGAGACCGGAGAGATCTATGTTTCAGAGGATGGAAGCAGAAGAAATATTGGTCTTGCAGCTATGCTTCGTGCTAATGAGGGTGGCTTCCTTTCAATCGGTAAGGCTGAAGAGTAGATTGATGTTTAAAAGAAAGGTCTCGCTTAGCAGGGCTTCTCTTTTGCTGACAATATAATATAGAGTTCTCGGGGCAGGGTGAGATTCCCGACCGGCAGTATAGTCTGCGAGCCATTATAGATTAGTGGCTGATTCTGTGAGATTCAGAAACCGACAGTAAAGTCTGGATGAGAGAGGATGAGATTTTTAGCATGTGTGCCCCGGATTTTCCCGGGGCTTTTTGCTTGTTAGGTATTATATATCCGGAAAGAAGGATGATTATGTCATTTGTAAGAAAATATATGGAACGGGCTATAGAACTGGCTGTAAAGGGAGAAGGCGCAGTAAATCCCAATCCTTTGGTCGGAGCTGTAATAGTCAGAGATGGTAGGATAATAGGAGAGGGATATCATACAAAATACGGCTCGCTTCATGCTGAAAGAGAAGCTCTTAAAAATGCGGCAGAACGGGGTGAGGATGTAACCGGTGCCGAGATGTATGTCACTCTTGAACCCTGTTCCCATACCGGGAAACAGCCTCCCTGTACGGCAGCGGTTATAGAAGCGGGAATCAGTAAGGTTTATATTGGCTCATCTGATCCTAATCCGCTTGTTGCAGGTAAGGGTATCCTGCAGCTTATGGCGGCAGGTATAGAGGTTGAAACGGGATGTATGAAGGAAGAATGTGATGCCCTTAATCCTGTATTTTTCCATTATATAACTAAAAAAAGGCCTTATGTTGTATATAAATATGCCATGACGATGGATGGAAAGACTTCGACTAAGACAGGAAAGAGCAAATGGATATCCTGCGAAAAGTCCCGTAATATCGTTCAGCATATGCGTTCTAAATATATGGCTATTATGGTAGGTATAGGTACTGTTCTAAAGGACGATCCGTTACTGAAATGTCACAGGGAGGCTTTTGCCGGTGAAGATGTGATAATCAGAGATCCTGTAAGAATAGTTGTGGATTCAAAGCTTCGTATCCCGATGGAATCACAGCTTGTGAAAACAGCCGGAGAGGTTAAGACATATGTTGCAACACTCTCGAAATATGAAAATGATAATAAGGATAAGCTGGAAGAGCTTAGAAGTCATGGTGTAGAAATCATTTTCACAGCCTCTGATTCAAAGGATGAGGTTGATCTTGAAGATATGTTTGAAAAGCTAGGAAGTCTCGGAATAGATTCTGTATTACTGGAAGGTGGTGGCAGACTTGCGTGGAGCGTAGTGAAGGAAGGCTTTGTTCAGGAGGTTCACCTCTTTATGGCGCCTAAAATGTTTGGAGGCTGGGAAGCGCCTACTCCTCTAACCGGATTTGGAGTTGAGGAGGTGGACGAGGCTGCCCTGTTCAGGTTAAAGGATGTGAGTATTACAGATAGCGATATATATGCAAGGTATGTCAGAAAATAATAACGGGCTGATATGAAAAACAAAATGCGAGTAGTTACTGAAAGAAAGAAGGTAAAGAGAGTTATAAATGTTTACAGGAATCATAGAAGAGATCGGTACTATAAAACGAATAGCCAGTGGTTCTAAGTCGGCAGTTCTTACTATTGAGGCACATGATATTCTTAGTGATGTCAAGGTGGGAGACAGTGTGGCGGTAAATGGAGTATGTCTTACAGCTACTTCGGTTTCAGCTTCTGTATTTACTGCTGATGTAATGGCTGAAACACTTAGAAGATCTTCTCTGGGAAGTCTAAGGGCAGGAAGCAGGGTGAATCTGGAAAGAGCGATGGCTGCCGGTGGAAGATTCGGAGGTCATATAGTATCAGGTCATATAGACGGAACCGGAGAGATTCTTGATATGACCAGAGAAGATAATGCCGTATGGGTAACGGTGAAGGCACCGGATAGTATTCTTCGCCTGATAGTAGAAAAAGGCTCCATTGCGATTGATGGTATAAGCCTTACTGTTGCCTATGTGGATAGTGTTCTTTTTAAGGTTTCAATCATTCCCCATACTGCATCCGAGACTACGCTGCTTTCTAAAAAAAGAGGCGATGTGGTCAATCTGGAAAATGACATTATAGGAAAGTATGTTGAAAAGCTGATGGGACTGTCCGGAAATAATGGTGGATCTGTTAAGTCGGATTCCGGAAACCTAAACCGTGGGGCAAGGGATGGCGATTCTAAAAAGCAGGGGTTTGATATGAATCTTCTGATAGAGAATGGATTTGTCTGATTAAAGGGCTTAAGGAGCAGTGTCAAAAGCTTTAAATATATAGGTCTTTTACTTAGAGTGATAACGGGATATATAGCTCTCGGTTAGCTGATGGTAAGACATAAAACATCTTTTTAGGATGATAAGAATATGGTGATTATTTAGGAGGACATTTTGATGTATGAATTTGATTCAATAGAAGATATTCTGGAGGATATGGCGAAGGGAAAGCCTGTCGTTATTTTGGATGATGAAAAGAGGGAAAATGAAGGGGATGTAATCTTCGCTGCTGAGTTTGCCACTACAGAAAATGTAAACTTTATGGCAAAGTATGCCCGTGGACTTATCTGTATGCCAATGGATGAAAAGTATAGTGATAAGTACAATCTCCCTCAGATGTGCATAGTTAATACAGATAATCATACGACAGCATTTTCAGTATCCGTAGATCATGTGGATACTACTACAGGAATATCCGCAGAGGAAAGAGGCTACACAGCAAGAAAATTTGCTGATGATAGCAGTAAAAAGGAGGACTTCAGAAAACCCGGACATATGTTTCCTCTTCAGGCGAGACCGGGCGGAGTTATAGAGAGACCGGGACATACGGAAGCAACCGTTGATCTGTGCAGACTTGCGGGACTAAAACCGGTCGGGCTATGCTGCGAGATAATGAATGATGACGGAACTATGGCAAGGCTGGAGAATCTTACGAGGTTTGCTGCTGAGCATGGACTCAGGATATCTACCATAGAGAAGCTTATCAAATATCGTAAGGAGCATGAGGTATTTGTAGAAGAGGTTACATCTGCAAAGCTTCCAACAAGATATGGTAATTTTATAATTCATGGCTTTGTAAATAAGCTCAATCAGGAGCATCATGTAGCGCTTACCATGGGAGATGTTTCGACAGAGGAACCGGTACTGGTCAGAGTTCATTCCGAGTGCCTTACAGGCGATGCCTTCGGGTCTGCCAAATGTGACTGTGGACAGCAGCTTGATGCGGCTATGAAAAAGATAGCTGAAGAAGGAAGAGGAGTTCTGCTGTATATGAGGCAGGAGGGAAGAGGCATAGGTCTTATAAATAAGATCAGAGCATATCAGCTTCAGGACCAGGGAAGAGATACGGTTGAGGCAAATGTCGAGCTGGGCTTCCCTGCTGATGCCAGAGACTATACTATTGGTACACAGATACTTGTTGAGCTTGGAGTAAGGAAGATGAGGCTTCTGACCAATAATCCGGATAAGGTATATGGTCTTCAGGGTTATAAACTGGATATAGTTGAGAGAGTTCCTATAGAGATAGAGCCTTCTGTATATGACATGTTCTATCTGAAGACTAAGAAGGAAAAGATGGGACATATACTTAATGATGTATAAAACGAGCCTGAAGATTACAGGATATAATTGTAAGATGTATTAAAGAGAATCGATTGACAAGTATAATTAAAGAAAAAATTAAAGAAAAATATAAAAGAAGAATATTAAAAAGAATAACAAAAGTATTTTAAAGATAATATAAAAAACGGAGGATGAAAAAAATGGTTTTTGAAGGAAAGGTTGTTGCATGCAAGGATATAAAGGTATGTATTATAGCTGCAAGATTTAATGAATTTATCGTATCAAAGCTTGTTTCCGGTGCAATGGATGGTCTGGTAAGGCATGGTGTTGCTGAGGAGAGTATTGATATAGCATGGGTTCCGGGAGCCTTTGAGATTCCGGTCATAGCTAAAAAGGTAGCTGCTTCAGGAAAATATGATGCGGTAATATGTCTTGGTACTGTTATCAGAGGTGAGACCAGCCATTATGACTATGTATGTGCTGAGGTAAGCAAGGGCATAGCTCAGGTTAGTCTTGAATCAGGTCTTCCGGTAATGTTTGGAATACTTACAACTGATACTATAGAACAGGCTGTTGTAAGAGCCGGTACCAAGGCCGGAAACAAGGGATATGACTGTGCGCTTGGTGCTATAGAAATGATCAATCTTATGAAGGAAATAGATAAGTAAATGATTGTTAGTAAAGATACAAAGCTGATATTTTTTGATATAGACGGAACGCTTATTACAGATGACGGTGACAGGATTCTTCCGGAGTCTGCTGTCTCAGCAATTAGAAAAACCAGGGAAAAGGGAAATCTTGTTTTTATTAATACCGGCAGAGTTTTTTGTAATGTAGATCCATTTATAAGAGACGTAGGCTTTGATGGGTATGTCTGCGGCTGCGGCGGTTATATAAGAATGGGAGATGAGATACTTTATTATAAGCGCTATTCTCAGGAGCTTTGCAGAGAACTGGCTCATATGTGCAGAGAAGTAAAGCTTGCTGCCATATTTGAACATTCGGAAAAAACCTGTTATGACAAAGCGCTTGACAGTCCCTTCAGGGATGATATAGTAAGCTATTTCTCACAGAACTGCAGAGAACTGATAGATGATATAGATTCACCGGATTTTATTTTTGATAAGTTTGCTGGATGGGTAGGTAAGGATACTGATCTTATAACCTTCAAAAAAAGCATAGAGCCTTATTTTGATTATATAGATAGAGAAGGTGATTTCTGTGAGATGGAGCCTAAGGGACATTCCAAAGCAACCGGAATAAAATATCTGATGGATTACTTTTCGCTGCCTCTTGAAAATGCTTACGTTTTCGGAGATGGTAATAATGATCTGGAAATGATGAGATATGTTTCTAACAGTATCTGCATGAAGGGCGGAAGTGAGCTGGCTCTTAAGACCGCTTCCTACATAACTGATACAGTTTTAAATGATGGTGTTGAGAAGGCTATGAAGCACTTTGGGCTTATATAATCACTCTGGCAGCTATTTATTTATAATTACCTTGCTTTAATTAATTTCGCGTGTTATTTATATATAGAAGTTAGTTCACGTATAATAAATTGATTATTATGTGTTTTTTTTAGATTAGAAGTTTAAACATGATATAATTTAAATATGATATAATAATTATATAATAATTATCTGTAATTGTATTATTAAGGAAGATTGAATGAATTATTTTACAGAACAACAAAGTGATCTGAAGAAAATGGATGGGATTGGTCCCAAGGGTCCCGGCTTAGGCGATGGAAAAGGGAAGGCAAGTATTCTTGAGATGTTTGTGACATCTATCATTAAGATCAAGAATCTCGCAGTTACCAGTATGGAGAACAGATCCAGGTTTATTCCATATGTGATATTTATTTCGCTGCTGGTTTCATTTATGGTGTTTGCTGTCCCGACTGCATCAAAGATATACTCTTTTGGCGGGTTCTATAAGCTGTTTACTGAAGTGGTTCCTGATATTAAGGTGGAAAACGGAAGGCTGACAGCAGAGCGTCAGTTCGAGATGAAAGCAGGAAATGTAAACATAGTTATGAATACAGATATTGCTGAGTATAGTGTCAGTGATCTTGATTATTCAGGTGTATTTGTAGCAATTGGAAGTGAACATATTAAGATGATGTCTGTTATGAATATTGACAGACCTGAAACTGCGAATGTTATCTATGATTATCCTGTATCTTATCTGTTCTTGAATGGCTTCAATAATTATAGTCTGGTTCAGATGATACCGCTTATATATATCATGCTTGGCTTTATATTTGTGCTTCAGGCTTTTATAGTTGCGGTTAAGTATCTGATAATGGCTGTTGTTTATGCCGTGCTTACCAGAGCATCCACTGTACTGAGTAAGCTTTCCATGACATTTTCAGATGCCGTAAGGCTTTGCTTTATGGCTCAGACTATCGGAATACTTCTGGTCAATACTGCTGCAGCAGTGGGTTCACCTGTTCTTGAGATAGGTGCATCAGTCGTAGGTATTATCATTTCGGTTATAGTAATCTCAGTGGCAATGAAGCCGCATAGAATTGAGATTAATTCTGAAGAAGAGATGGAGTCATTATTCAAATTCTTTAAGTTAAGTGACGATGATGATACAGATGATGATGACGACGATGATGATGATGATGATGATGATGATGATGATGACAATAATGACAATAATAACAACAGGCATGATGATACCTTTGATAAGATGTTCAAATAATGCTTTTTTGACTCAGGGCAGAGTTCTGGTATTCGGGATTGTTTGTAACATCCTCTGAGAAATAGGCAGGAGGAATATATCCTTCGGCTGTTTCTATATCCGGAAACTCAACTTCAGCCATAATAAGTCCTTCAAAAATGCCTTTAAATACGTCCATTTCAATAGTAAGTCCGTTTTTCTCAGGAATGAGATAACGGACTTTTTCTATGAGGTTTCCCTTAACCATAGGAATAAGCTCCTCAAACTCATTTTTTGTCAGAGGCTTTTCGATTTCAGTTCTTGCCATTAAACCCTTGGACTTGATAGTAAGTATATATTCCTCGTCTCTTTTTCTTATTCTTACAACCGGTTCTGTCGATATATATCCCTGAGAAATATAATGGTGAGGGTAGGACTCCAGATCGTCCGGAGGGTTATTGATAATAAATTTGCGTTCTATTTCCATCTTAATATTCTGTTCCTATATTTATTTTTTGTACTGTTTTATGTGGTTGAGTGACTCAGGCGTTTTTCTGTTCAAGTGTATTTAATACAGTTGGAAGCATTTGCTTTTTCCGGGAAACAACACCTGGGAGATGCACGCTGGCGTGATCCTTGGAGGTAACGCCAAAACCAACCTCCAGAGTCATTTCAGCTCCCTGACCGTAGAATATAACCTCAGAGGATTCCTGAAGTATATTTGTAAGCATAAAGAGTATCATATCCAGACCGTCTCGCTTTGCTGCAGCTTCCAGCTCCGGCAGAAGAGTTTCCTTGATATTGGAAAGCTCATTGGAATTCATTGAGCTGATCTGACCGATGCCTACATTTATCTTTCCTGCCTGGAACTTCTTGAAATCCTGATGAATGATTTCGTCAGGAGTTTTATTTCCGAGATTGCTGCCTGCTGTAAACATTTCCTTTGCGAGCTCTTCCGGATCCACCTTTGCTATCTGGGCAAGTGCTTTTCCTGCCACCTTGTCCATTTCAGTACAGGTAGGTGAACGGTACAGGAGTGTATCGGATATTATAGCTGACAGCATGACTCCGGCTATCTGAGGGGTTATCTCAACACCGGATTCCTGATACATAAGATACAGTATGGTACAGGTAGAGCCCAGAGGCTGATTACGGAAATATACCGGCTTGTTAGTGGTTACAGTTCCTAGTCTGTGGTGATCTATTATCTCAAGTATTTCGGCACTTTCCATACCATTTACAGCCTGCCCCTTTTCGTTATGATCCACCAGTATCAACTGCTTCTTTGTAGCGGCAAGGAAGTTACGGCGGCTGACCATTCCCTTGTAACGGCCCGCGGAGTCAACTACAGGAAAGTATCTGTGCCTTGTGGAAGCCATGACAGGATGAACATCTTCGATATAGTCATCCATTTTAAAGGTAAGCAGATCCTTTGATCGCATAAAGTGACGTATAGGTATGCTTTGGTATATGAGTCTGGCTACTGTAAATGAATCGTGAGGAGTGGATATGATCTTTACTCCGTTTTCTTTGGCAATCTTCTGTATGGTTTTGGTTACATTTGTGCCTGCACAGATGATTAGACAGTCAGCGCCCATTTCTATAGCGCAGAGCTGGGATTCGTAGCGGTCGCCAAGGATTACTATATCATGAGGCTTTATGTATTCCTCCAGTATATCCGGAGTTCCCGCACCGATCAGAACCTTGCCTTCGCTCTGTACATCCCCCAGATCACCTACCAGAAGAGTACCGTCAAGAGTATCAACTATATTTACATAGCTGGTTTTAGCTTCGGATAGTGTATTGGCTTCGTAGGAACCCATGTATGACTCCATGATATCGCCGGTAGTGATCAGTCCTTTAAGGCGTTTGTCATCTGTTATACAAAGAGTAACAACTTTGTTTTCCTTCATCAGAGCCCAGGCGTCCTTAAGAGACATTTCCTCTGATGCACCGGGAATCCTGCGCATGTCCATATCCCTTACCTGGGTTCTTACATCACCCACAAATTTGGGTGCTTTCACCTCAAAGCGGTCTAAAACATACTGGGTTTCGCTGCTTACATTACCGCATCGTGCAGCAACACAGTTGGTGTGTCCGGTCTGATGCTTGAGATAAGTATATGCTATTGCGGCAGAGATAGAATCTGTGTCGGGGTTCTTGTGACCTATGATATAAATGGGCTTTTCATTTTTACTCATGATATAACTCCTTTTATTTGAAAGGCTGGTATGCAGATATAATTCATAGTTAACTGTGAATGGTAATATTTTGATTATAACGCATTTGGTGCTAATCAGAAATAGTGTATTTTTTTTATTTATAGTGTTATACTAATGGGGCTAAAAGATTTTATCGGGAGGATCTGTCATGAGTGAAAGTTTAACCAAAGAACAGCAGGAGGCAATGGACAAGGCATTTGCTAGAAATATGCCTCAGGATTTTAGAAAAGAATTAAATAAATTTTCAAGCGTTAAGAAGGTAATAGGTGTAGTAAGCGGTAAAGGTGGAGTAGGAAAGTCCTTAGTCACATCACTTCTTGCAGTTAAGGCAAATAAGGAGGGGCTAAAAACAGCTATACTGGATGCTGATATTACTGGCCCTTCTATACCCAAGTCCTTCGGTGTACATACCAAATCCTATGGAGTGGAAGAGGGAATCGTTCCTGTAGAGACCAAGAAGGGTATCAAGCTTATGTCTATCAATCTTCTGGTGGATAATGAGGAGGATCCTGTTATATGGAGAGGCCCTGTTATTGCCGGAGCAGTCAGTCAGTTCTGGACAGATGTATTCTGGGGAGATGTAGATGTTATGTTTGTGGATATGCCTCCGGGAACGGGTGATGTTCCGCTTACAGTATTCCAGTCTCTTCCTGTTGATGGAATAATAGTTGTTAATTCACCTCAGGAGCTGGTTGAAATGATAGTTGCCAAGGCGGTTAAGATGGCACGTATGATGGATATCCCTATTCTTGGGCTGGTTGAAAATATGTCTTACTTTGAATGTCCTGACTGTGGAAAGAAGCATGAGATATTTGGACCAAGTCATGTAGATGAAATAGCATCAGCCTATGGTATTGGTGTGACAGCCAGAATGCCGATTGATACAAATGTTGCTTATCTTGTTGATAAGGGTGCGGTGGAAGATGTAAATGTGGATTGGCTCGATTCAATATATGAGGGATGCGTTGAATAGAGCTGTAAGGTATTAGTCTGAGAGTATATGGAGGTTACTATGAATAAGGTATATATACTTCTTGCAAATGGATTTGAAGAGATAGAAGGTCTTACCTGTGTTGATCTTATGAGAAGAGCAGGCATAGAGATAGAAATGGTTTCTATAACCGGAAGTCTTACGGTTAAAGGTGCGCGTGGTATAACAGTCACAGCCGACAGTCAGCTACAGGATATAGCTGATGATGGAACTATGGTCATCCTTCCGGGCGGAATGCCGGGAACTAATTATCTGAAGGAGAGTAAGCCTGTAAGAGATATGGTTACAGCATATTATGAGTCCGGAAGATATGTGGCAGCAATATGTGCCGCTCCAACAGTATTTGGAGATATGGGTATTCTGAAGGGGAAGAAAGCAACCTGTTATCCGGGAATGGAAGCGGGACTTATCGGAGCTGAGTGGCCGGGCGAAACCGAAACTGTTGTTGTGGATGGAAATATCATAACCAGCCGAGGACTTGGAACAGCTATTGATTTTGCTCTTAAACTGATAGAACTTCTTATTGATAAGGATAAGGCAGATGCCATAGCAAAGTCTGTTGTATATTAGACAGATATTGCAGGGCTGTGATATTTTATGAATATTATTCTGCCGGATGGAGATAGTGATGAAACATATTAATATAAAAACTATAATAGAAGTGACCGGAGGAAGGCTTCTGGATAAGGTGCAGCCGGATGATATGAAGCCGCTTCTGGATACGGAAATAACAGATATAGCTACTGATTCGAGAGATGTGAAGGAAGGCATACTTTTCGTAGCATTTAAGGGCGAAAAAACGGACGGTCATAAGTATATCCCACAGGTCGCTGAAGTAACCAAAGCTATTCTTACGGAGGAAGACGAAGAACAGATTATGGCAAGTGCAGATGGCAGGGCTCTTCCTGAAAATGTTGCCTATATTCTGGTTCCATCTACACTTAATGCACTTCAGAAGCTTGGAACCTATATCAGAAGTCTGTATCCTAATAAGGTGGTAGGAGTTACAGGAAGTGTAGGTAAAACTACAACCAGGGAAATGATAACCTGTGCACTTTCCAGCTCGCTTAAAACCTTCCATACTATTGGAAATATGAACTCCCAGATAGGGCTTCCTGTAATGGTATCCCGTATGCTGGATGAGCCTTCGGATATAAGTGTACTGGAAATGGGTATCAGTATGCCTGGTGAGATGGACAGACTGTCTGCCATTGCCAGACCTGATATCGCAGTAGTAACGATGATTGGAGTTGCCCATATAGAATTTCTGAAGAGCAGGGAGGGAATCAGAGAGGAAAAGCTGAAGATTGCCTCCAATATGGACGAAGAAGGAGTGATATTCCTTAATGCGGACGATCCGCTTCTCTGGGCAATGAAGGGAAAACTAAAGCAGAAAACTTATTTTTATGGTACTAATCCTGAGGCAGATTATGTAGCTGAGAATCTGAAGTTTGATGATGATACCAATTCCTATACCTACAGGCATGGTAGTACCAGAATGCTTGTAACGCTGAATGTACTCGGCGTGCATAATGTCCTGAACAGCCTCGTATCCATGGCGATAGCAGATTATCTGGGACTCGATCTTACCAAGGTTGCCACAAGTCTGGAAGGGTTTGAAGGTCTGAGGCAAAAGGTGATAAGAACAGACAGTGGTTATACTATAATTGATGATACGTATAATGCCAGTCCTGATTCGATGAAGGCTGCGCTTAAAGTCCTTAAGGATATGAATACTTCCGGAAATCATATAGCTGTTCTTGGGGATATGTTCGAGCTTGGTCCCAATTCCGGAGAATATCATAAGGAAGTCGGTGCTTTCATAGATGAGATGACCAAAGGTGAAGAGAGTGCGGTTATCAGTAAGGTGATTACCATAGGTGATGAGAGCAGATTCATAGACGAAGCATTAGCCGGAAATGATAAGGTGGATACGGTACATTTTACTGATAAACAGGAAGCGACAGAATATATAAAAGGTATTCTGGAGCCCGGGGATGTGATACTGCTCAAGGCATCAAACGGAATGAAATTCAAAGATATAGTTAATGAAATAAGTAATTGAGGAACAGATTATGATACAGAATGAAAACAGATGGGAGTCCGGAGTAAGAAAGGTAATACCCTATACACCCGGAGAACAGCCTTCGGACAGGAATATAATAAAGCTAAATACTAATGAGAATCCTTACGGCCCCTCAGAGGAGGCACTTAAACAGCTAAGCGATATAGATATGGACAGCCTCAGAAGATACCCTGATCCAACGGCATCTCTTCTGGTAGAGACCCTTGCGGATTATTATGACGTGAATAAGGATCAGGTCTTTGTAGGCGTAGGCTCTGATGATGTTCTCGGAATGTGCTTCATGACCTTTTTTAACCGGGAAGAGTCAGGAAAGAGGCTTCCGATATTTTTTCCGGATATAACATATTCCTTTTATCCTGTATGGGCAGATATGCTGGGTATTCCTTATGAGACGAAAGCTCTTAAAGAGGATTATACTATTGATAAAGAGGATTATCTTTCTGAAAATGGCGGAATAGTTATCCCGAATCCGAATGCTCCTACAGCTATCTATATGGATAAGTCTGATATAGAGTATATCATAAGCAATAATCCGGACTCGGTAGTCATAATAGATGAAGCATATATTGACTTTGCACCAGAGGGCTCATCTGTTATTAGTCTTATTGATAAGTATGACAATCTGATAGTTGTAAGAACCTATTCCAAGTCAAGATCCATGGCGGGACTCAGGATAGGCTATGCCATATCGAACCCCCGTATCATCAAGTATTTAAATGATGTAAAATATTCCTATAATTCCTATACCATGAACTATCCTTCGATTAAGCTGGGGGCTGCTGTAGTAAAGGACGAGGAATACTTTAGAAAAACCATAAGCTGGATAGTACGTACCAGAGAGGATTTTACTGAAAAGCTGAAGTCGCTTGGATTTACAGTGCTTCCTTCATCGGCAAACTTTATATTTGCTGCTCCTCCGAAAGGCTTTAGTGCTGAGGAGTTGTTTGAGGAGGCTAAGAAGCATGGTATATATTTCAGGTATTTTAAACAGCCGAGGATTGATAACTTTCTCAGAATCACCATCGGTATTGATGAGGATATGAGAAAAGTATATGAATTTTTGAAGGATTACTTGACAAAGTAAGTGTATCTGTTAAGATTAATTCACATTTCTTTTTCTGTAATTATCTGTATATATTCCGTTTAATCTATGATTAAAAGGAGTATATAATGGATATGGATAATCTAAATATTTCAAATCTGTCCGATATGATGAGTTCGGACGAAGTAAGTAAGGTTCAGGATATTTCTATACAGTGTATAAGGGATATCCTGGACAGTTTTCATATTGCTCTTGTAAATTATGATAATTACAAGGAGTTTCTTGAAAAAGTTCCCTATAAAAGGTATATGGATCTCGCCGCTGTCATCAGGGTATCGGTTCAGGGTGTCAGATATCCGGTTATCAGTAATGAATTTCTGGAGTATTTTGGGCTGGAGTGGGAGACGCTTTATGATATGGTGCTTCGATATAGACAGGAGCATACATCATTTATATTTGATACATTTTTAAATGTTATGCTGAGTTTTGGAGCGGATGAGGCTGATTCGGCGATGGACGTACCTCCGATATTTCTTCTTACTAATAAGAATCTGCAATTTGGTTCTTCGGTGCTTCTATATGAAGGTATAACTGAAGATATATATAATAGGCTGGGATGTGAATATGCTGTTATTCCTGCCAATACCAATGAGGTGATGATTGTTCCTCTGGACGCGGACGAAACCGATATGGAAATGGCAAAAGAGATAAGAAGCTTTGTAAGTTATATCAATGAACACATTTTACGCCCTGAAGAATACCTGTCTGATGAGATATATTACTATGACAGCAATGAAAAAAAACTTAATATATTGCAATAACAGGCTTTGCTTTATATTTTGCTGATTTTGTAAATTGACGCTCCTGTCAATAAATGTTAGAGTTTAAGAACTGTAAGGAAATTGGAGGTTTATACAAAATGGCAAAGGGAACTGTAAAGTGGTTTAACGAAAAGAAAGGTTATGGATTTATCACTGGTGAAGATGGAACAGAGGTTTTTGTTCACTTCTCAGGTATCAACATGGATGGATTCAAGGTTCTTAAGGATGGTCAGTCAGTTGAGTATGATGTGACTGAAGGAGATAAGGGCTTACAGGCTGTTAATGTAACAGTTGTTCAGTAATTTCATGTTTTTACAGGTGACTGACTAGGTCGAGTTTATTCATAAAATGTAACTTTTGAGGTGGAAATCCATAAGGGTTTTCACCTTTTTTCGTGTTGACAAAGGTGGGGATTGGAAATACAATAAAATAGTGGGGAAGGAGGGGATATTACTTGACTGAGGAGTTTATATCGGTAATAGACAGAATAGTATCAGCATCCATAGATATTATCAGCGATGCCGGACTTGAATCACTAACAACTGCTAACATCTCCATGAGGATTAATCTTAGCGAGGTCATGATTTATAAATACTTTTCTGATACCGATGAGATTCTCAGGGAGGTAGTTTCTACCTACTTTAAGTTTGATAAGAGTATATTCAGAACGCTTTTATCCAGGGATTCGAGTTATACTGACAGGCTGATGGACTATGTGACAGCGTACAGTTCTTATTATGGGAATTATTATTCTCTTTCAGCGATAATGCTGCAATATGAAGAGCTGCTGCATAATACTCATACCAGAGATATTGTTGAGAGCGGCTATACTGAGAGAAGAAATGGTCTTATAGCATTATTTAAGGGAGCTATAGAGAATGATGAGCTTACTCTTGAAGGTGCAGATGCAGAAGAACTTGCGGATCATCTGCTGGGGCTGTTTATAATATGTTCCCTGAACAGAAGGGTTATGAACAGACGTATGTCATATAAGGATGAGGTTGTGGCTATATACAGGAGATGGATTAATACTATTAGTAGGAAAAAGTATTAGATATCAGGAAGTATATTTTGCTTTAAATAAATATATAGTTATTTATGAATATTTATAAATATGATTTTAAAGTGAGGGATTAGTAATGCGTGTATTAGTTGCTGAGGATGATATAGCAAGTGGAAAGTTTTTATCAAAGCTTTTGTCAAGATATGGTGAGGTTATACTTGCTACTGATGGAATAGAAGCAGTTGATGAATTTGTTAAGTCAGTCACGGAAGGTAAAGAGTTTGATCTGGTATGTCTGGATATAATGATGCCGAGACTTGATGGTTATAAGGCTCTTCAGTCCATCAGGGATGCAGAGAGGAAGCTGGGTATTCCCCGTATCTCCAGATGTAAGGCTGTTATGATATCTGCACTGGATGAAGACTTTGATGCATCCTATGCAAGCAGTGATTATGATGATTATATCTGTAAGCCTATAGATATAATGAAGTTTGACAGTATTATAAAGAATCTCGGACTTTTGGATAACTAGATCTGATAATTAATGCAGGATTAAAAATGGATATATTTGATTATATGAGGCAAGAGGAGCAGAAAAAAGAAGCTCCTCTTGCTAGTCGTTTACGACCAAAAAAATTAGAGGATGTTGTGGGGCAGGAGCATATTCTTGCACCCGGAAAGCTTCTGTTCAGAGCTATTAAGGCTGATAAGCTTAGCTCTGTTATTTTTTATGGACCGCCGGGTACGGGGAAGACTACACTGGCTATGGTGATTGCCAATACAACTAAGTCTGTGTTTGAGGAATTGAATGCTTCCACTTCAGGCAAGAAGGATATGGAGACGGTGGTACAGAAGGCTAAGGATAATCTTGGGATGTATGGGAAGAAAACCATACTTTTCATTGATGAGATACATCGTTTTAATAAGGCTCAGCAGGATTTTCTGCTTCCTCATGTCGAGAACGGAACTATAGTTCTGATAGGTGCTACAACAGAGAATCCCTTCTTTGAGGTGAATCCGGCTCTTGTTTCCAGATCTACGGTATTTGAACTGAAGCCTCTTTCACCTGATAATATTAAAGTCCTGATAAAAAGAGCGGTATATGATATAGAGCAGGGAATGGGGAGCTTTGGTGCTGTTATAACTGATGAGGCGGTAGATTTTCTTGCCGAAATATCTGAGGGAGATGCGAGGAGAGCGCTGAATGCAGTAGAGCTTGGTATTCTCTCTACTGAAAGAAATGAGGAAACCGGAAAAATAGAGATAGATCTTTCTGTCGCAGAGGAATGTATCCAGCGGAGAGCTATCAGATATGATAAGGACGGCGATAATCATTATGATATTATATCTGCCTTTATTAAGTCCATGAGAGGTTCGGATCCTGATGCGGCGGTATATTATCTTGCCAAAATGCTTTATGGCGGCGAGAGCGTTACCTTTATAGCCAGAAGAATAATGATATGTGCCTGTGAGGATGTTGGAAATGCAGATCCCCAGGCTATTCAGGTGGCTGTAGCCTGTGCTCAGGCGGTTGAAAGAGTCGGAATGCCGGAATCACAGATTATACTTGCTCATGCGGCAATATATGTAGCCTGTTCGCCGAAGAGCAATGCTGTGGTAAATGCTATCTTTAAGGCAAATGATGCAGTAAAGAAATATACAAATGCGGAGGTTCCTCTTTATCTCAGGGATGCACATTATCATGGCTCTGCCGAGCTGGGGCATGTGGGATATAAATATGCCCATGACTATGAAAATCACTGGGTAGATCAGCAGTATCTTCCGGATGCTCTGAAGGATGAGACCTTCTACGAGGCCGGGGATCTGGGTTATGAAAAGGAGATAAAGAAGTGGATGGATATGATAAAGAACAGGAAGTAAAAAGGTCTGAGGAAACGGGCCTGGCTGGAGAGAACAGAGACAAAGATGGCAAAGGGGAAGTATCAGGCAAAAGAAATCCTGCTGTCAGGCTGCTCGCCTTATTTCTGATACTGATATATGTAGTGCTTCTCGGAATATTTATATATATGATAGTTGTGGGGAGTAAGTATATAGTTGCAATGCTTTTTGTGCTTATCGTATATCCTGTGATATTATATCTGCTGCTTTGGCTTAGAAAGGTGTTTCGCTCTTGAATAAAAGAGATACTTCTGTTATAATCTCAAAAGTTATGTGCTCGTGAGAATATGATGTAAGTCTGCTCAATGCTTTCATTATATTCAGTACAGTATAGTTACATAGATAAAATTGAAATATAAGAAAAGAGGAAAAATAAATGAGTTTATTTACTGATTGGCGTGAACATGCTTATGGTCTGGATGACAGGACACCGGAAGGAAAGAAATTCTGGCTGGATTATTTTCAGGCTGAAAAGGGTATATATGAAGTACTGCTGGAGGATCCGAAGGCTGTTATGAGTGGTTCGGTATCTACTCTTGCTGAGTTATATAATGTTAGTATAGAGACCATGGTTGGGTTCCTGGATGGTATCAATGACAGTCTGAATACTCCAAATAATCTTGAGGAGCTTACAGAGGACACAGAGGTTAAGCTTGATATCAATCCTGAGAAGCTTTATATGGAAATGGTAAGCTGTAATGCTGAATGGTTATATACACTTCCTCAGTGGGATAAGATCTTTACAAAGGAAAAAAGAGATGAGCTTTACAAGAAGGAGAAGTCATCTCATACAGTTGTAAAGGCGCCAAAGATTGGAAGAAATGATCCGTGTCCATGTGGAAGCGGTAAGAAGTACAAGAAATGCTGCGGCAGATAATCAATTTGTGAAGAATAAAGAAGGGGTGGCTCTTGGTATGAGAGCTATCCCTTTGTTTTATGGACTGATACTAGATTTGAGGTTGATATAAATGTTTACTGATGAACAGTCATATGCCATAAAGCATTATAAGGGACCTATGCTCGTTCTGGGCACACCGGGTTCCGGTAAGACTACAGTTATAACCAACAGAATAAATACACTTATAAATGATTATGGCGTGAATCAGGGACAGATACTGGTTATTACATTTACTAAGGCGGCAGCGGTTTCCATGAGAAAGCGTTTTCTCGAGCTGACACATCAGGAGACTACAAAGGTCAGATTTGGTACATTTCACTCCTTTTTCTACTGGATAATAAGAACTGCTTATGGAAATATGGGGGTTCTGGATGAAAGTACCAAGAGAAATGTGATAAGGGATATACTTCGCGAGATAGATCAGGAAAGCTATGATAATGATGAGACGCTTTCCAGTGTTATAAACCAGCTCGGTGTTATGTCCTCGGATATGATAGAAATCGGGAATTATTACAGCAGGGATATGTCAGAGCAGGATTTTGAGAAGCTGTATCAGACCTACAAGTCCTATAAGGAAACGAGGGGACTTCTTGACTTTGATGATATGGTGACGGAGTGTTACAGGCTTCTGGTTAACAGACCTGATATACTGGAAAGAGTGAGATGTCTGTATCCCTATATAATGGTGGATGAGTATCAGGATACAAACCGGATACAGTATGAGATACTTAAAATGCTTGCTCATCCCAGAGATAATCTATATGTGGTAGGGGATGATGATCAGTCGGTTTACGGCTTCAGAGGTGCCAGACCGGATATCATATTTAAGTTTGAGCAGGAGTTTTCCGGTGCAGAGGTGGTACATTTGTCCAGTAATTTCAGATGTCCCAAGGAGATAGTAGACCTATCCTCGAAGGTGATATCGGGAAATAAAAAGAGATATGCCAAGCAGCTTCTGTCAGCCTCGCCGTATGAGGGGGTAATAACCTTTGACAGACCGAAGGACTCGCGTCATCAGGCAGAGATGATTGCTCTGAGACTTCGGGACATGAATAAGGAAATGCTGGATAACACGGCGGTTTTATACCGTACCAATATACAGCCGAGACTTCTGATATATAAGCTTCGGGAGTACAGTATTCCCTTCACGGTAAGAGATGTGCTGCCGGATATATTCAGCCATCCTTATGTTAAACCTATTATTGATTATATCAGCTATTCATTGGGAGACCATAGCAGGAAAGTATTTCTGAATATTATGAACAAGCCTGTAAGATATATCAGCAGGGATATGCTGAAGAAGGAACAGGTTGAGCTGATAGATCTGGTAAGAGCTGCAAAGGATAAGGATTATCTTGTGAAGTCACTTAGAGATATGAATATGGATATAAAAAATATTTCCAGGCTTACTCCCTATGCGGCAGTTAATTATATAAGGCAGGCTGTGGGATATGACAGATATCTCAGAACTGTGAGCGCGGAAAAGAATATGGATATAGACGAGCTGATTACTGTGGTAGATGAATTTCAGTCTCTGGTCAGGGAATGTGATGATTTTGGCAAAATGTATGATATGATACAGGATAGTCAGGAGCTCAGTAAAAATACAGAGAATAGGAGCGGTGATGGAGTTCAGCTTATGACTCTTCACAGTGCCAAGGGACTGGAGTTTAATACTGTTCATATAATCGATCTGAATGAAGGTATGATGCCTCACAAAAAAGCTAAAACCGAGGTTGAGCTTGAGGAGGAGCGGAGACTGCTCTATGTTGGTATTACCAGAAGCAGGGAGGTGCTGCATCTCTATATACCTCAGAAAAATGGTGAGGACACGCTTAAGATATCCCGATTTTTAAAGGGGATTACTGATAAGGAATAACTGCTTATAATATTATTTATTATATAGAAAGGATATGACGATGAGAAATCTTGAGGATTTAAGAGGAGAGATAGATAAGGTTGATACGGGACTCAGAAATCTGTTTATAGAGAGAATGAAGCTTGCGCACGAGATAGCGCTTGTTAAGAAGGCATCCGGAGATGAAGTATATAAGCCTGAAAGGGAAAAAGCAGTTATAGAACGAGGTTCACTTCTGGTTGAAGAAGAGTTCAGGGAGGCTTATATAGAATTTTTGAAGAAGACTATAGAAATAAGCAGGAATTACCAGCTTGAGATAATAGCGTCAGATAATGAATGAATAATAAAGTGACTATACAGTTCATGCTATAAAACGAAAGGTTCCAGTTAACAGACAGCCCATGAAAAATTTGTTTAAATACTTAACTGCATATCGGATAAGAGCTATCCTGGCTCCGGTATTTAAGATGCTGGAAGCCTGCTTTGAGCTGATGGTCCCGCTGGTTATTGCGAGACTTATTGATGATGGTATAGCTGATAACAGCAGAAGCGTTATATATATATGTGGAGCGGTTCTTATCGGTCTTACTCTGGTTGGTTATGTGGCTTCGGTTACTGCACAGTATTTTGCCGCCAGGGCAGCTATAGGCTTTGGCAAAGAACTGAGAAATGATCTTTACAGAAAGATTTCCGAACTGTCTTTTTCTGATATAGACAGAGTGGGCAGTTCAACACTCATTACACGTATGACAAGTGATGTAAGTCTTGTGGTGACTGGAGTAAATATGTTTCTGAGACTGTTTCTCAGATCTCCATTTATTGTAATTGGCGCTGTTATAATGGCATTTACGGTTGATGTAAAGACATCTCTGGTATTTCTTGTAGTGATGCCGCTCTTGACGCTGGTGGTATCGGCTATTACATTTATCTGCATTCCGCTATATAAGAAGGTGCAGGAAAAGCTGGACAGAGTTACGCTGCTTACCAGAGAGGGACTGGTTGGAGTGAGGGTTATCAGAGCCTTCAGCCGCGAAGCCATAGAGGTAAAGGAATTCGGAGAGAGTACAGCAGATCTGAGATATGCTCAGATGAAGGTCGGCAGGCTTTCGGTAATCATGAATCCTGTTACGTACCTGATTGTTAATCTTGGAATTATGGCACTTATCTATATCGGTGCCATAAGAGTTAATGTCGGAAGTCTTTCTCAGGGACAGGTTGTAGCTCTCGTTAACTATATGTCCCAGATTCTAGTGGAGCTTGTGAAGCTTGCAAATCTCATCATTACACTTACAAAGGCAGTTGCCAGTGCCAGAAGACTGAGTGATATACTAACTATGGAACCGGCGACTCAGTTTGCAGGGGAAGCAGAAGCGGGAAATGATAGACCGTCTGATATAAGCCTGAAATTTGATAAGGTTTCCATGAGATATGGTACCTCCGGGGAGCTTGCCATAGAGGATGTTACATTTGAAGCAAAAAAAGGCGATATAATCGGAATCATAGGCGGCACCGGTTCCGGAAAATCAACGTTAGTTAATCTGATACCGAGATTCTATGATATAAGCTCCGGAAGCATAAAGCTGGATGGGGTAGATATTAAGGAGTATGGCAAGGAACAGCTCAGGAATAAGGTGGGGCTGGTTCCGCAGAAGTCTGTTCTTTTCAAGGGCTCAATAAGGGATAATCTGAAGATTTCTGCTGAAAATGCGAGCGATACGGATATGGAAGAAGCTATAAGGATATCCCAGTCAGCAGAGTTTGTTGATATGAAGGAAAACAGACTGGACTATATGCTTACCCAGGGTGGTAAGAATCTTTCGGGTGGTCAGAGACAGAGACTTTGCATCGCCAGGGCGCTTGTGAGAAATCCGGAGGTTCTTATACTGGATGACAGCTCGTCTGCGCTTGACTTTGCCACAGAAGGAAGGCTGAGACAGGCTCTTGAGGAGACAAGAGAAAACAGGATTACGATTATCGTATCCCAGCGTGCTTCCTCTATAATAAATGCAGACACTATTCTCGTGATGGATGATGGAAGGATAGTTGATGCAGGAGATCACCGGACGCTTCTTAAAACCTCTGATATTTACAGAGAAATATATGAGACACAGTTTGGTGCTGTATCAAATGGAGGAGGTGAAGCAGTATGAAAAGTAAAATGCTGAAGCTCCTTAAACCATATCTGCCCTTTATAGTGCTCTCGCTGCTTTCGTCACTTATTACTGTTGCGATGCAGCTTTACGCACCTATTTTATCCGGAAGGGCTATAGACCTTATAGCCGGAAAGGGAAAAGTGGCATTTAATGATGTGACCAGACTTCTTATCTGGTTCATAGTTACCATTATCATAAGCTGTATATTTCAGTGGATATCCAGTGCCATAAATAATAGGGTCGTTTATAATGTTGTCAAGGAACTAAGAGACAGGATATACAGACATCTGAACACCCTGCCTCTCAGCTTTATAGATTCCCATGAGTATGGTGATATTGTTTCCAGAACTCTTACAGATGTAGATCAGCTTTCTGACGGACTGCTTATGGGCTTTACCCAGATGTTTACCGGAGTTATAACAATTATAGGCACGATAGTGTTCATGCTGAGGACATCCGTGCCTGTAGCGCTGGTCGTTATAGTTCTTACTCCTATGTCTCTTTTTGTGGCGGCTTTTGTTACAAAGAAGACCTACAGCATGTTCCGCAGACAGTCTGAGGAAAGAGCAGAGATGACCAGTCTGGTCAATGAAACCATTGGAAATGAGAAGCTTGTGCAGACATTTTCCTATGAAGAAAGGGCAGGTAAAAGATTTGAAGCTATAAATGAAAAGCTGGCTGATGCAGAGTTCAGGGCGACATTTTTCTCATCTCTTACCAATCCTTCTACCAGATTTGTTAATAATATAGTTTATGCCGGAGTCGCTCTGGTTGGTGGTTTCATGGTTCTGGGAGGAAGGCTCAGTGTAGGTCAGCTTACTATATTTCTGAGCTACGCTACACAGTACGCTAAGCCCTTTAATGAGATATCAGGAGTTATGACAGAGCTTACTGCGGCTATGGCAAGTCTTTCGAGAGTATTTGAGCTTCTGGAAGCAGAACCGGAAAAGGATGCTGCTATGTCGGAGGATGCTGATAACGGCTATCTAATGAGTGGTTCTGATGTAAATGCAGATGGAGTGGATCAGGCGGTCAAATCGGCAGATACGAAAGGAGAGGTGTCTCTTCAGGATATAAGTTTCTCTTATGATAAGACTAAAAAGCTGATAGAGCATTTGTCACTGGAGGTTAAGGATGGCGAAAAGGTGGCAATAGTCGGTCCTACCGGAAGTGGAAAGAGTACCCTTATAAATCTTCTTATGAGATTCTATGATGTAGATAGTGGAAGAATACTTATAAATGGAGAAGATATTAAGAGCCAGAGCAGAAGCAGCGTAAGACATAGGTTTGGAATGGTTCTTCAGGAAACCTGGCTTAAGAGCGGAACTATCAGAGAGAATATAGCTTATGGTTATCCTGATGCTACAGATGAAGAGGTGTATCAGGCGGCTGCCAAAACCCATGCAGACCGTTTTATCAGACGTCTGGAGAAGGGATATGATACAGTGCTTTCAGAGGATGGAGGAAGTCTGTCAGAAGGGCAGAGACAGCTACTGTCCATTACCAGAGTGATGCTGAGACTTCCGCACATGCTTATACTGGATGAGGCAACCTCATCTATAGATACAAGAACTGAACAGAGGATACAGAGATCCTTTGATAAAATGATGAAGGGCAGGACAAGCTTTGTTGTAGCACACCGGCTTTCAACTATCAGGGAATCCGATGTTATCCTTGTTATGAAGGACGGAGATGTAATAGAGCAGGGAAGTCATGAAGAGCTTCTCAGTAAAAAGGGCTTCTACTATGACCTTTATAACAGTCAGTTTG